>SULG01000017.1 GCA_005524015.1 Candidatus Jettenia ecosi | reverse complement strand
ATAAGGGTAAGCAATCGAAAGATTGTTTTATGTTTTAGAATTTTACTTTGAGGAAAATGCTGGAAATGTTAATAAGAGTTTATTATATTAACAATATAACTAGAAAATGTTAATAAAATATATTTTATTAACAATATTAATTATTAATGTAAACATAAAAACCCTTATTTTTAATTTTATGGAAAAAGAAGTATATAGATCAGGGATTTATAAGCAACAATATCAATACAAAAGTTTTAGTCCCTCTTTGATCAATAAGCTTTTTGAATGGCACGATAGAAAAATAAACTTACTTTTGGAAGAAGCGATGCGGTATGTAGGGGAATTGAACGCATACTCGATGCTAGTGCCAGATGTTGATTTTTTTATCAAAATGCATGTGGCAAAAGAAGCTACTACATCCAGTCGTATCGAAGGAACACGCACGAAAATAGACGAAGCTATTTTACCAGAAGAGGAAATTAATCCTGAAAAAAGAGACGATTGGATTGAGGTACAAAATTATATCCGTGCTATGAATTTTGCAATAGGTGAGCTTGAAAAACTTCCCATTTCGATGCGTTTGATAAAAGAGACACATGGTGTTTTATTATCCGGGGTAAGAGGTGAATCAAAATCTCCTGGGGAAATAAGAAGAAGCCAGAACTGGATTGGAGGTTCAAGCTTGCAAGATGCCTTTTTTATACCGCCGTATCCGGATGAGTTACCTGCGCTGTTAACTGATTTTGAGAAGTTTTTACATAACAAGGAACTTGATATTCCACATCTTATCAAAATCGCTATAGTCCATTATCAGTTTGAGACAATTCATCCATTTTTGGATGGTAATGGAAGGACCGGGCGATTATTAATTGCTTTACAACTTGTCGCCTTGGGAATATTAAAAAAACCTACCTTATATTTGTCAGATTTTTTTGAACGTAACAAAGGGTCCTATTATGATTCTCTTACTATGGTGCGGGCTTCAAATGATCTGGAGCAATGGATTAAATTTTTTCTTATGGGTGTTATTACCACGGCTAAAAGCGGAAAAGAAACATTTGAGGCGATAATAAAGCTGAGACAACAGTATGAACAAAGGATTTTATCATTAGGTAGCCGTACTAAACAAGGCCAGAAGCTGTTGTTGGTCTTATTTTCTGATCCAATTATTACCGTTAAACATGCCGCACAAGAATTGAATATGACTTTCCCACGGGTTAACAGGATGATTGAAGATTTTCAAAAGTTAAATATTTTAAAAGAAATTACCGGTTATTCACGCAATCGCATGTTTGCCCTGTATGAATATCTTGATTTGTTCAGATAATAAGGCACCCCTTATAGCCTATGTTGTTTCCAATTATCGCTAACCCGGATTTCTCATATCATGGGGAGAAGATAGAGCGATTTTTTCTTAATGCATTTTTGAGATCACACAAAGAGAAACCGGAACGAATTGTTCTGGAAATAGAGTATGGTCGAAATGGTGTGACACTCTCAGAGGGAGCGGAGAGAAACGGGGAAGACAAACCTCAGCCTATAGCCACTACGTCAGTGTTTTACTCTACATTATTACCCTTATCGTGGTACTTGTAGGGACGAATTTTATGTTTGTCCTAATTGTGGAAAAATGCATAAGCCTGGAACTTACTCAAAAAGTGGGCGAATATAAGGTTTACCCCTATCTTGTTGAATATTAATTATTAACCATCCTTCCAATAACCCTCAGGATTACAAGGAGCATACCGATAGAAAAAAAGAATACGGTTACAAAGGTTAGTGGAATGCTGGGGTTCTTTTTAACACTGACAAGAACGCCAGGTACACTGTTGATATCTGCAAAGACAACTTGTGCCCCGTGAATATTTTTCCCGCTCGTTTCTCCGATAGGTAAAAGGGTTTGCTGTGTCTCTTGATTTTCTGCAGTAGAAATTAATTTTACTACCGGATAACGATATTGTGGTGGCATGTAGAGATCATCGACACGGATCTTACCGGTGTTAACGTTGCATACCTCGTCAATCTTGAGATTACAGATACGATCATCTACTTTAAGAATCACGCTGGATGCAATCCAGCCGTAATCTCGCATGAGGATTGCGGAGATTCCGTGTTCCAAAAGAACGGGATTATTGTAACCGAGGGTATCCGAGTATTCAATTCCATCCTTCCTGACCGAGACAAAGGCTTCTATCTTCTTAGGCATACCATTTGGATAAGAGCTTGTCTTAAGATCGGTAACTTTCATTTCAACACCGCCAATATTTGTCCACTCATCTGCTACAGACACAGGAGGTTCTGTTGTTGAATAGAGACCTCCTATGAGATGAGCAACCAAAGTGATTACAAATCCAATATGCACAACGGATGCCCCGTAGAGAGGTATCTTCTTTATACCCCGTTTTGTTTTCTTAATAATCGAATCGAGAGTACATAAGAAGGTATTGATGCCGTAGAGAATGCAAGCAAGAAACAGGATATAAAACCACAGATGGAGGGGTTTCTTATTGGTAAAAAAGAAGGAGATATCTTCTCCGGAAAGCCCTGCATATTGGCGTGGCTGATAGTTCATAATAAGGCTTCCAATGATAAGCAAGCCGGTAACGGTGAATCCTATAATGATACCCAGTTTTTGTGATTTGAATATAGCGTATATCTTTTTCATGTAAGATTTTACTTTATTGAAAACTATGAGAACTGCCAATGAGAAAACTCGTACCTACATAGGTCATTAATAGTATGATAAATCCCGCAATGGCCATAGGCGGCTTAAGCCATTTTGCCTCTGGCCAGTAATCAAGATGGAGACAGGTAGCATAAAAAAACCAGATTATTACAGACCAGACGACCTTAGCATCCCAAAGGAAATACGATCCCCATGCGACATACCCCCATAACCCCCCAAATATCATAGAGATTGAAAAGGTAATAAGACCATATTGAAAACCCGAGTCGATGATTTGATCGTACGGTTTTTTTTCGCCTGACACGAAATACCGCGCAACGGCTGCAGCCATAGCGCTAACCCATAAGGCATAACAGAAAAAGGACAAGGGAACGTGTAATATATACCAGATAGTAAGCATCAGGGGCGGAGCGTAATTCAACCCTTTTGGGAAGAGCATGGCTGCCACATAGAAGCCATACCCAACTCCAAACAATGACATGCGATAGATAGGGCTTTCTGTTTTCGCATAGATGAGCAGAATAATAAATGCAGCAGCGGCAAAGGCATTAAAGGATTCAAACTTATTGGTTAAAGGAAAATACTCTATCGATATACCACGAAGTATGATGGTTACAATATGGAGAATAACAATTCCTAATAGAATAAAGAATCGTAATTTCCATCGTGTGAATCCAAAAATCCAATAGATTGAGTAAGCGCCGAAGCATATCCAATAGATAAGTATAGAGACCTGATTAAGAAAATGAGCTGTTTCCATTTTAACTGTTTCCGTTATGGTAAAGTAATTTCGATCTTTGCCTTTTCCCGCAAAGTCTTAATAAGGTTATTCATTTCAACAGCGGTTACCTCTTCCCGTACTTTATCTTTTACCTCGCTAAAACTTATGTCTTTTGGAGAGGTGTGAGCGGTAACTTTGATCAGGTGATATCCAAATTCTGTCTTTACCGGATCGCTGATTTTACCTACTTCTGTAGCAAAAGCCGCATTAGCAAAGGCTTGAACCATAGCGCCTTGTTTGGGGAATGAACCTAATCCGCCACCAGTTTTTCCGGTTGGACAATCAGAATGTTTTTTAGCCAATTCGGCAAAATCAGCTCCTTCGTCGATCTCTTTTTTTATGGAGTCAATTTTTGCCTTTGCCTTATCCAATTCCTCTTGAGTTTTCATCTCTTTTGTATCAACTAATATGTGGCTGGCCGTAACGGATTCGCCATTAAAATTGCTAAGATTTTTCATGAAATAGTCTTCCATCTTTTTGTCATTGATATTTTTGGATACATAGCTTTCAATGGCGGCTGACATACGAATCGCAGTTTTTAATTCATCTATATTGCTGCCCTGGAATTCCAAAAACTGTTCTAATGTCTTATCTTTTGTGGATGGATTATTTTTGATATTATCCCGCATTTTGTTAATTTCTTTATCTACAATCTCTTCCTTAACAGTTAGCTTATTTTCTGTAACAAATTGCCGTAACAAATTTTGCGTAACAAGTTGTTCTGTGATTTGTTGCTCCATAGAAGCTAATGCAATGGGATTTACATGGTTTCTGAAGCGGTTCAGGATTGTATCCAACTCCTTGCGGAGAATTTTTTCATTGTTAACCGTGGCGATTACCTTATCGGGATCAATCTTTTCCTTTTTGCCATGAGCGCTCATACCATGCCCACCGCCCTCCATAGACATCCCTGCATCATGCATTTTTTCTTTATCTTTTTTATCAAAGTCGACATTTTTGTGTATTTCCGCGAAATCTTGTTCAGTTGTTTCGCCACTTAATTGCGGATTATTGAATTCGCTTTTTTTACAACCATAAAAGGATAAAGCAAATACACTTAAGAAAATCATAAAAATGGTAACTCTAAACATAAATACTCCTTAGTAAAGATAATTTTAATTGTGAACTAACAAAAATTTAGTTTAAATGGATGTGCGAGGGGTATGTTTTCTTCCATAATATTCTGTGATAAGCTTCAGGAGGTCTTCTTCTTTTAGGTTTGAAATATAATCTAATCCAACATCGATGAGGAGATTAACTGAAAGACGGGGATTCTTTGCCGTAATCTGCTTTAAAGCCTCGAATATTTCCGGATCTATCTCTATCGCTGTTTTTGGTTTAAGCATAAAATATTTTAAAAGTTTAATGTCCATAAAATTTATGATACTTAACAAGTAACCAATTAAATAAGTTCCCTGATTTTGATATTTTTACGGAGAAGCTACATTCAAATTGTCTCATTCATAACGGGAACAAAGGCAAGAATAGAGATTTTTTCTTAAGATAAATACAACACTAAATATTCCTCTATACATGGGCGAGGTGGGAGTCGAACCCACATGACCTTTTACGGTCAAAGGATTTTAAGTCCTTCGTGTCTGCCATTCCACCACTCGCCCGATGGTATTCATTTCGCAATAATCTAACCATAAATTTATACAAGCAGGCACAAACAAAAAAGGATAAACGGGGCATCTTAAAGGTATCGTAATTTTTTTCCCATTTGTGTTTGTGTAGATTTGCATTTATTATGTGGCTAATTTTTATGGCGTACTCATTGGTACCGTTAGCAGGTATTAATTAAAAGGCGGCACTGGGATTCGAACCCAGGATAACGGTTTTGCAAACCGTGGCCTTAGTCCACTTGGCGATGCCGCCTGTATTTTATTTTTATAATTATGTAAGTGTTTTATGATACCATCAGAAAAAAGGTAAGGCAAGAAGTTTTTTAAGTTAGGAAAAAGAATGTCAGATTCGGAGTAGATAAAATCTTCTTGATTTTTATTTTCAAAAATGTATGTTTACGTTTGAAAAAAAGAAGACTCTACAGCATTGATTGACAAGCAATTAAGGAAGAGAACATAAAAATGAGGAAACTACTCCGTGTATTAATTATCGAAGACTCACTGGATGATACAGAACTCCTCCTCCGTGAATTGAGATGCGGTGGCTATAATCCGGTTTACGAGCGGGCCGAGACAGCCTCAGGCATGAAGATACTGCTTGAACAACAGGAATGGGATGTTGTCCTTTCCGATCACTCCATGCCGTTCTTTAGCGGGATTGGCGCGCTTACGCAGTTACAGCTCAGTGGGCTTGATCTGCCGTTTATCATTGTATCGGGCGCTATTGGAGAGGAGATAGCGGTAGCAGCCATGAGAGCAGGCGCTCATGATTACCTTATGAAGGATAATCTGGCGCGGCTTGTTCCTGCTATTGAACGGGAACTGAAAGAAGCCGGGGAACGAAGAAAGCGTAAAGAGGCAGAAGAGGCGCTTCGGAAAAGTGAGGCCGGTCTTGCCAATGCACAACGAATCGCCCATCTGGGAAATTGGCAATGGGATATTAGGGAGAATAAAACGTATTGGTCAGACGAGATGTATCGCATCTTTGGTTTTGCTCCGCAGACAATTGGCGGGGTCTGTGAGGCGTATCTCAATTCCGTTCATCCTGATGACAGAGTATTGGTAAAACAATCTCTCGATGAGGCATTATCCAGGGGAAAGCCTTACCGTATTGAGCATCGCATTATTCTTCCGGGAGGTTCTGTACGCATTGTCCATGACCAGGCAGAAGTTATTCTTGATGATACGGGTGCGGTGGTTCAGATGAATGGAATAATCCAGGATATTACTAAACGTAAGCATATGGAAGAGCTTTGCAAGTTATCAAACGCTATCGAACAAATTTCAAATTCGATTATCGTTACTGATACTAAGGGAAAAATCGAATATGTCAATGCCAATTTCATGAAATTGACAGGGTATACGAACGAAGAAATTATGGGAAAAAACCCCAGCGTTTTGAGATCCGGTAAAACTCCATATGAAAACTATAAACAATTATGGAATACAATCACTTCTGGTAATAAATGGCAGGGAGAATTTATTAATAAGAAGAAAAATGGTGAACTCTATTGGGAACTGGCATCTATTTTCCCGGTAAAAAATCCTGACGGTGTTATTACGAACTTCATTGCGATTAAGGAAGATATTACTGATCGTAAAAAAGTTGAACGACATTTGTGCTTACAATACGCTGCAACTCGTGTATTGGTAGAGTCAATCACTATTGATGAAGTTATCCCCAAAATTATTCAGGCGGTGTGTGAAAGTTTGGGATGGGATTTAGGTATTTTCTGGACTATAGATCAGAAAACTAACGTGTTACGTTGTATTGAAATCTGGCATAAGCCTTTCGTGGAGGCGCCAGGGTTTAAGGCATTTAGCCGGCAGATTGTTTTTTCATCTGGCATTGGATTGCCGGGAAAAATTTGGGCTTCCGGCAAACCCATATGGATCAGTGATATTGTCTGTGATGCAAGCTTTCTTCGGGCTGCGCTTGCTGCTAAAGAAAACTTACATGGGGCTTTTGGTTTTCCTGTTTTTACCAGGAATGAAATATTAGGTGTTCTTGAGTTTTTTAGCCACGAGGTACAACAACCTGACGAAGAACTCCTTACGATGATGATATCTATCGGTGGGCAGATCGGCAAGTTTATTGAGCAAAAACAGGCAGATGAGGCCCTCAGGCGTAGAATAGATTTTGAAAAAACGGTAGCCAGCATCTCTACGAGATTTGTTGCTCTTTCGGACTTCAATAATGCTATTTCCGTTTCGTTGGCTGATATTGGTCTATTGAGTGAAGCGGATAGGGTTTACTTATTTCAGTTCCGTGATAACGGTGGTATTATGGACAATACCCATGAGTGGTGTGCTAAGGAGATTACCTCTAAAATACAAAATCTTCAGAATCTTCCTACTTCAAAATTTCCCTGGTTAATGGAAAAGTTACATACTGGCGATGTGATTCACATTCCTGATGTTTCCAAAATGTCTCCAGAGTCTGTTGCTGAAAAGGAGATATTAGAGAAATATGCTATCAAATCGTTGTTGGCGCTACCGGTATATGCTGAAAAGAGATTAGTTGGATTTATAGGTTTCGATAATGCCCTGACAACTGGTTCACGGTATGAGGAAGATTTAGCCTTGCTTCGTATTACGGCGGAGATTATAGGGAATGCAATTGCGCGAAGGCAATCGGAATCTCTTATTAATCATATGGCCTACCATGATGCCCTTACCAATTTGCCTAACCGCATTTTGCTACAAGACCGTCTGGAAGTAGCTATTATGCAGGCAAAACGGAATGAGCATATGGTTGCCGTTATGCTTCTTGATCTGGATCGCTTTAAAACCATCAATGATACCCTGGGACATCACATGGGTGATTTACTGTTGAAGGCTGTTGCGGAGCGCCTGACACGATATATGCGTGAGAGCAATACCATTGTCCGTATGGGTGGCGATGAATTTATTGTTGTCGTTCCTGATCTTGCTCACGCAAAGAATGCTGCTATTGTTGCGCAGAAGATACTTGATGTATTATACCAACCTTTCCAGATTGAAGGCTACGAGATTCACACCACTACGAGCATAGGAGTAAGTATCTATCCCGTTGATGCCGATGATGTTAGTATGCTGATCAAAAAGGCTGATACTGCGATGTATCATGCGAAAGAGCAGGGCAGAAACACCTTCGAGCTCTACATGGAAAGCATGAATAGTAATAACTTTGAGAGAATGATGCTGGAAAACTCCTTGCGAAAAGCGCTTGAAAGGGGAGAACTCTCGATATATTACCAGCCGCAGGTAGATATGGATACAGAGCAAATTATTGGTGTAGAGGCCCTTGTACGCTGGAAGCATCCTGACCTTGGTATGATCTATCCATCTAAGTTTATTCCCATTGCAGAAGAGACAGGTTTTATTATACCTATTGGTGAATGGGTTCTTGCTACAGCTTGTACTCAAGCCAAAGCGTGGCATAATGCAGGCTTTCCTACACTCCGTGTCTCGGTAAACCTCTCGGCGCGTCAAATAAAGCAACAAAATCTTGTAGGCATGGTTGCAGGCGTGCTAAAAGAAACTGGTCTTGATCCAAAATATTTAGAGCTGGAGATTACCGAGGGCATTGTTATGCACAATATAGAATCAAGCCTCAAAGTGCTCTGTGAACTAAAGGAACTTGGAATACGACTTTCCATTGATGACTTTGGCATGGGGTATTCCTCTCTCAGTTACTTAAGACGATTTTCCATAGATACGATTAAGATTGATCAATCATTTGTGCGGGATATTACTACGAACCAGGATGATGCAGCAATTGTTACCGCTATTATTGCCATAGCAGAAAGTCTTAAATTAAAAGTGATTGCTGAGGGCGTTGAAAACAAAGAGCAATTAGATTTTTTGCACCAGATCTGTTGTAACGAGATACAAGGATACATTTACAGTCACCCTCTGTCTGCTGTTGATATGGGAAAGCTGTTGTTAAAAAAGTACAAAGGTGAATAGTCTGTTTACTACAATGCATTTTTTTTATTCTTGCTTACTAATTCACGTTCTAATTTTAGAAGAGTGAGGTAGTGATCAATAATGTGTTCCGGTAAATCACTTAAAAGTTGGAAAAATTCTCTCTTATTAGGGCTTTTCTTTTGGTAATTATCGCCTTTTTCTGCAACAAAAGAAACCTGTTTGCTCTCTTCTTCTTTAAAGAACTCTATCAGCGGTATTGACATGGCGTGTGCGATGAGTTCTAGTGATTTTTGCGTATAATTTCTCCTGCCATTTTCTAATTGGTTTATATAACCCTGAGATAGACCGCTTATCAGGGCAAGTTCTTCCTGGGTAATTCCAGCATCTAATCTAAATCTCCTTATATTGCTTCCTACGATATTCCTTTTTTCCATAGAAGCATATGGTATAGCAGTTTGTTATACAAAACAATTTCACAAGGAAATATTTTTCTTTAAATAATATTACAACATGCTATAATACTTCAAAGGAGAATGTAATCGCGAGAGTTCAGTATGCTATTTGCCAATACTAATTCTTTTTGAAAACATTATGTGGTATTTTACCTATCTTCAATGAATTATTTTGAGGAAGATCATCGTTCCTTCTATAAACGTTACGAACATATCTCCAGGTATGCATATGATTGCCGGTTAGAATCTAATAATACCCTGGTATATGAATGTGTAACTGAATCTTTTACCCATATCACCGGATATACTCTGAAAGAGGTAAACATCCGTGGAGGTTGGCTCAGCCTTATTCATCCAGACGATATTCATATCTTTATGAAGCATCTTGATAACCTGCTCTCAGGCCAGTCCCATATAAGTGAGTTCCGTATCATTGCTAAAAATGGTGAAAGCCGATGGTTGCGTGATTTCGCTCAGCCTATATGGGGAAAGGAACAGGGTCGGGTTATTCGTATCTACGGTACGATTCATGATATTACATCACAAAACCAGTCCGATGAAACGTTAAGAGATCCTGCATCGGTTTATCATAAGTCGTTGTTTAGAAATGCCAGTATTGCTTTTCGATGATTTAAGAAATGATTGTATCTTATCAGGGTACGCTTGTGTGTTGATGCCGAATAGCTGTGCGACGGGTTAAAGCTAATTTTTTCGTTGTCTTCTTTGAATTCTGAAACTGGAATCTGTTTTATTCTCTTGCCTCTTTTCTTTTCTTAAATCCTTTTTGTTTTCACTATTTTCCTGATAATCGATAAACCTGACCTCACCTTCCAGCACACAACCTTTTTGTGAAGGTTGGCATTTTTTTCTTAAACGGGTGCATTCATCGTTTATCTGATGCGGGCAAATCCAACTCATCTTTTCCTCTTTCTGATATTTAAGCAATAGTCTTTCTGAATCTTTTTGATGCTATCCATAATATTACTATACCCATTATGGCAAGTGCAATCATGTGTGGCCATAAAATAATTGGGCCCACTCCCTTAAGGAAGATGCCCCGGACGATTACCAGAAAATATCTGAGTGGATTCAAGTAGGTGAGCCACCGGACGATTACTGGCATATTGGCAATGGGAAACATAAATCCCGAAAGGAGTACCGCAGGGAAGTAGAATAAGAAAGCGCTCATCATTGCCTCCTGCTGCGTCTTACTGACTGTTGAAATCAAGAGTCCTATACCAAGTGTTGTCATAAGGTAAAGGGCTGTGGCGATAAAGAGTATAAAGAGATTGCCTCGTATCGGCACTTCAAACCAGAATACTCCAATCAGGGTAATCATGATTGCATCAGCAATACCTATTATAGCAAAGGGTACGGTTTTACCAAGTATAAACTCTGTTTGTGTGATTGGGGTAACCAGAATTTGTTCCATCGTGCCGACCTCCTTCTCGCGCACAATTGCCATGCTGGTGAGCATCAAGGTGATAAGCATCACAATGATCGCGATTACACCCGGTACATAGAAATTACGACTTTCCAGGTTTTCGTTAAACCATGCCCGTGTTTGCATTTCTATCCTGGCAGTCCTCTCGGCTGGGCCTTTTATTTGAGTATACCTTGTAATGAAAATCTTTTGTGAAAATTGCCCAACAATCTTTGCGCTGTAATCAAGTACAACCCCTGCTGTGTTCGAGTCGGTTCCGTCTACGATCACCTGGAGTTGTGCAGTTCGCCCTGCTCTTAAATCGTCCTCGAAGCCCTTGTTCATACGAAAGACGACCCGAACTTTGCCATGGTCAATCAAGTCACGGTCACGGCCTTCGTTGTTTATGTATTCTACGACATCAAAGTAGCCCGACTTTACGAACCGGCTCACAAGTTCACGGCTAGCTACGCTGTTATCGAGATCGTAGACCGCCGTGGCAACGTGTTTCACATCGGTTGTTACGGCATAACCGAATATAAGCACTTGAATGATCGGCGTTAAGAAGATTATTCCCTTCATCTTCGGGTCGCGGAATATTTGGATAAACTCTTTCATGAGCATGTGTTTAATGCGTTCGTACATATTATGTTAACCTTTTCTTGAATTTTATGTTAGCTAAAAGTACCATGGCTATACCAAAAATAATCAAGAGTCCTGCCTCGAACGCCAAAACCTCTAAACCTACACCCTTCAGGTAAATACCTTTTAGTATAGTCACAAAATACTTTGCCGGAATTGCATAGGTAATGATCTGGATTACTTTTGGCATATTACTAGTTGCATACATAAAATCTGACAGCAAAAATGAGGGTAAAAACGTCAATATCATTGCTAATTGGCTGGCGAGAAGTTGACTTTTGGTAAGTATACTGATAGCCATACCCAATGATAAGGCGCCTGCCAGGAAGACCGCTGCCATACTAAAGAGCAAGGCAATGTTACCACGAAGTGGAACTCTAAAAAGATATTCTCCCATGAGCACAGATAAAAATACGTCAAACATTCCTAGAGCAAAGTAGGGGATAAGCTTCCCAATGATCAGCTCCTGGCTCTTTACGGGTGTGGAAATAAGTTGTTCCATAGTGCCTCGCTCCCATTCACGGGCTACCGTTAATGAGGTAAGAAGTGCAGCGATTACCATCATAATTACAGCGATAAGGCCAGGAATAATATAGTTTTTTGATTCCAGGTCGGCGTTAAACCAAACCCGGGTCTGTATATCAATTGGCGACTGAAGTTTTTTTCCTCCTATCCTCTGGATTTCACGAACAGCGATATCACGGGAGTAGATCTGGGTAACCGCATCAACATATCCAATCGCGATCGTTGCAGTGTTGGAATCACTTCCATCCACAATTAATTGTACAGGAGCAGGGTTTCCACGCCCAATGCGCCTCGCAAAATCTGTCGGGATTATGAGGGCTACAAAGGCCTTACCGGAGTCGATAGCCTGTTCTACTCCCCGGTAGCTGTGTACAAACTCTTTGAGTGAGAAGTAGTGAGAACCTCTAAAACGGCTTATGAATTCCCGGCTTACCTGAGATTCACTCTGATCCCATATTACCATGGGTACATTATCCACATCGAGTGTCAAAGCATAACCAAAGAGTACCAGCAGCAATAGTGGAATGGCGATGGCCATACCAAGGCTTCTTGGGTCACGCGCAATATGAATAAATTCCTTATGGGCAACGGCCCTGATTCGAAACAACTTCATCGCCTTCTCGACTCCTATTAGGAAGAATAAGGGCCTATCAGAAAATAAGGACTGTTATTCCGAATAGAGACACGTTTGAAACCTGTCTTTATTAAAGAGTATTTTGGGTCTGTGCATGGAGAAACTTCTCGCATCTTTATTGATCGGGACGACATTTTTGAATTTTCGGACAGTCTCTCAATAACTATTGTTGCGTTATTTCTTCAGTTTCAATTTCAGATATTCACCAATCAAAAGAGAAGTTGGGTATAAAACTTCTTCTTCAGTTTGTGCATGCAGTATGAGCTTCTCTGCAAAATGTACATATTCCGTCTTCTTTTCTCCCTTTGCTGCATTTATTAAATTCTGTAAGGAATCGACAATTGCTTTATGTTCTTGAAGCATTCGGGGAAGTTCTGCTTTTAATTTATCAGTCATTGTAAGAACACCTTCTATTTCTGCTGTAACTTTTCCTTTTGTTATATGGGATAATAAACCGAGCGGTGGTAAGGCAAATTCCTCTTCCTTTATAAAATGTGGATGTAAGAGATCTGCAACAGCCTTTGCTGCATCTCCTGTCTTGCCACCTGCCTTAGTAGCTTTGACAAGTTCCTCGTGAAGTTCTTCATGTTCTACCTTTAACGGTTGGGGGATATGGAATTTCATCGTTTTACCTCCTTTTATTTCGCGAGATTCTGATGTATGAGTATGGCCTTGTGCTAAACATTCAATGGAGCTAGGCATAAAAAGAACATGCATAAATAAGATTGCCAAGATAGTTAATGCAGCGAATATATTTTTATTTCTCATCATATTTTCTCCTTTGAATTCATCATTTCCTGTGAGATTCTCATAATTTTATCGTTGTACCTCCTGTTGAGGTTGCTCCGCCCGGTCCTGAGCTTCTATAAGGGACACAAATACATCTTCAAGTGAAGGAACAATCTTTTCAACAGGTGCAATCCCGTAGCCTTTTCCCATGAGCAAACGTCTGATTGCAAATGCAGCAGTATCACCATCCTCGGCTACGACATGCAATCCCTTGCCGAAGAGAGCAACATCTTTGATACCTTCAACCTTTTTAATTTCGATCATTGCATCTTGAGGCCGCTCGCACAGAACTTCCAAAACGCCCTCTTGCATACATTCTGTCTTCAGCATCTCTGGCGTTCCGCTGGCAATTAATTTACCCCGATAGATAAGGCCTATTCGATTACAATATTCGGCCTCTTCCATATAATGGGTAGTAACAAATACGGTAATACCTCTGCCAGATAATACATAAATCAGGTCCCAGAATTGGCGGCGGCTAATGGGGTCAACCCCGGATGTTGGCTCATCGAGAAATAGTATCGGTGGTTCATGAAGGATTGCACAACCAAGTGCCAGTCTCTGCTTCCAACCGCTTGATAAAAAGGCCGTCCGGGAATGGCGGTGTTCCTTAAGGCCGGCCATCTCGATTACCCATTCTTTTCGTTCCTTCTCCTTTTTGGGAGTGATGTGGTAAATGCCGCTATAGAAATTAATATTTTCCTCAACGGTTAAGTCTTCATAAAGTGAAAATCTTTGACTCATGTACCCAATATGGCTCTTGATCTTTTCCGCTTCGGTGCGGATGTTGAACCCTGCCACTGTTCCCGCACCGCCAGTTGGTGCAAGAATGCCACACAGTATCCGAATTGTTGTAGATTTGCCAGATCCATTGGGACCGAGAAAGCCAAATATCTCACCTTTGGAGACTTCAAAGCTCATACGGTTTACAGCCATAAATTTGCTGTACCGTTTCTCCAGATCTTTTACCACGATGGCTTTGTCATTTTTAATGGTTTTCATGATTGTTGAACTCCCTTGTCTTTGACAAGGACCGAGACAAATACATCTTCCAGTGTTGGCTTAATGACCCTCATCCCACTAAGTTTAAGATCAGCTTTCCTGAGAAGTTTTTCGACTTGAACCATTGACTTTTCTGGATTCTGGGTCACCAGGTGAATGGAGGCACCAAAAATTCCCAGGGAGTCAGCGTGTAACTCTTCACGTAAGATGGCTAAGGCTTTCCGTGGTTCTGAGGAATGGATCTCAAGGATGGTCCCATGCATAAGCTTTTTTACCTCATCTGGAGTTCCACAAGCCAGCAGTCTGCCCTTATGAATGAGTCCAACCCTGTTACAGCGTTCAGCCTCATCGAGATAAGCAGTTGAGACGAAGATCGTAACGTTTTTGTGAAGCAACCCATATAAAATACGCCAAAAATCGCGGCGAGAGACCGGGTCCACACCATTCGTTGGCTCATCGAGGAAGAGTACCCTGGGTGTATGAATTAATGCGCAGACGAGGCCCAGCTTTTGTTTCATCCCACCTGAAAGATTTCCTGCCAGTCGTTTCTTGAAGGGTCTTAGGTTACTGAAGGCAAGGAGATTGTCTGTCTCTTTTTCACGTTCCTTACGTGGTATGCCATAAATATCAGCGTAAAAATTGATATTTTCTATCACGGTGAGATCTGGATACAGACCGAATTTCTGGCTCATATAACCGATTTTCTCCTTGATTATCTCTGATTCTTTTACCACATGATGGCCAACGACCCAGGCATTACCTGATGTCGGCTCCATGATCGAGGTCAACAGCCGCATGGTAGTCGTCTTTCCGGCACCATCAGGGCCAACAAGCCCAAAAATTTCTCCTTTAAATACACTGAAGCTGAGATCGCCGACTGCGCGGATATTACCAAAATTTTTTGTAAGGTGAGTAGTCTTAATCATTTCCATATATTTATCATAATACAAATGGCGTACCAAATGAAGATTTCCATCGTTTTATCAATTATTAATAATGGTATCAGGAATTATAATATCCGCATCAGCAGGCATCCCGGGTTTTAGTTCCATACCGAGATTAGAGATGTTGATCTTTATTCGATAAACAAGCTTAACACGCTCTTCTTTTGTCTGGACATTTTTCGGAGTAAACTCGGCCTGAGATGCAATGAATGATACATAGCCTTTGTATATCGTATCCGGATAGGTATCGGTGATTATATTTGCCTGATAACCAACCTTCACGCGACCTAAATCTGTCTCGTTAATGTATGCTCGCAACCATACATTCTCAAGATTACCAATCGTAACAATCGGTGCTCCAGGGGCAACGTATTCTCCCGGTTCTATATTCTTTGAGAGAACGACACCGGAAAGGGGGGAAGCTAGTCTCGCATAACCCAGATGTATCTGAGCTAGCTTAAGGGCTGCCCGCGCCTGCTTCACCCGTGCACGGGCTTGATCTAGCCGTTCTTTTCGAGGGCCTTCCTGAATCAATTTGAGACGTTCCTCAGCTTCCTGTAATCGGGCAACCGCAACTTCGTAATCTCCCCTGGAGTGCATGTATTCCTCAGCAGAAATCGTCTGTTGCTTGAATAGTTTTTCCGCTCTATGAAAATCACTCTCTAAATGTATTTTATCTGCTTTTGCCGCTGCAAGTTTTGCCTCAGCTTCAGCAATTTCCTGAGGACGCGAACCGGCTTCAAGTTCAGCCAGGTCTGCTTGTGCCATTTGTAGTTCAGCACGACGTATCTCTACCTCGCTAGTCAAATCTGAACTATCGAGCAAGGCTACCAGTTCATCTTTTTGTACGAATTCACCTTCATCCACCAGGCGCTTATCCACGCGTCCTGAAATCTTGAAGCTCACCTCGGCATCAGTGACCTCGATATTACCGGAGACACGAATGATATTCGAATCGCTGTGTGACTTATTTTTGAGATACAGGTATGTTGACGCTGCTGTGATAATGCCTATGAGTATCAAAAATGTCATTATTTTTATACCTTTTCTCATGTCTTACCTCTTAGTTGTACTATCTAAGTGAATTGATATTCACATAATGGATAAAAAGTTATTTCATGATAAGGCATTCACTGAACGTTTTCCAGGCCTTTTCTGCATGTCTTGTTACATCAAACTTACCATCACTTATATGCCAGAGAATTGCCGCTGGCTGAATGATACCCAAAAACATTAAGGAAATAGTTGCCGGGCCTATGTCCCGTCGTATTTTGCCTTCTTGCTGTCCCTGGATAATAATTTTGTCTACGTTATTGAGATAGTTTAGTATGATATCATATACCCTACCTTTTCGTTTTGGATGCCCATGGCAGAAATCTTCAGAAAAGATAATGCGAAGAATTCCCTGGTTTTCCCGAATAAGCTTAACGTGATACATAAGTAGCCGCCTGAGTTGGTCAAGTGGCTCAAGAGTTTCATTACATACAATATCGATGTTATCGAGCAACCTCTTTTGAATGTGATGAAGAATAGCATCGAGCATCTCTTCCTTATTTTTAAAGTGCCGGTATATTGCTGAAGGCACAATGCCGACCTTGCGGGCTATCCTTGCTATGCTTAATCCTTTTAAACCATGACTTGCAATCAAACTTAAAGCTGCTTGTGCTATCTGACTTTGCCTGACTTCCGTATCTAATTTTCCTGTACTCATGTATATTTCTCATGTGAATCACTATTCACATTAATGATACAATATAAATAAGGTTATATCAAGGTACATATGAAAATTATTCGATTGATGTTTAAGAGGTTATGGGATATAAATATATAACGGTGTAGAGATGCATTTGTAATGCATCTCTACTTTAACTATTATTTTTAAAGTCTATCATTGTTCTCGGAAATGACAGGCCAAATATATAGGTTCTTTTCTTTGGTTGTGAGCTTATTTCATTCCGCGAGATTAGTGTTCGGTCTTTTGACAACGTAAACAGATAGTGTATCAGCGCTTCCATTTCCTTATCGGTAAGCCTGTCAAAACCGGGCATCTTGTTCTTTGTGCCATAGAATTTAGGATCGGATGGATTTTTAATGAATTCCTTTAACCAGGTTTCTGATAAATAGTCGGTCAGGTTTGGCGCAATTCTCTTTGCATCTTTATCGCCTATAGGATGACAAATAGCACAATTCCCTTTTAAGACAAGACCCTTTCCTCTTTCAATACTATCAATATTTTTATTGAGAAGTTCCCCTGACTGGCTTAATAAGAACTCTGCCATATCAAAAATTGATTCATCAGGGAGTTTAACGGGAGGCATAGTTCCTGATTCTTTAAAATATTTTGCACCCTTGGGATCTTTTAACAGTCCCACTACCCATTCTCTTGATCCAAAGTCAGTAAAATCGGGGGCAGTATCTCCTCCCTGTCCTTTCACCATATGACAGCCGATACAACTTTCCTTGAAAATCTTTTCCCCAAGATATATTGGATCATTCAGGAAGATCAAATTACCGCCTCCGGGCGGAACGCCTTTGTCTGCAAGTTTCATAGCCCTTGCCGATTGCTGTTCTGCATCCTCTTTTTGATGGATTATGTGTATATCATGGTTGTCGTGGACTATCGAAATAACCGTTAAAACAACGATTCCTGCTAATCCGGAGAACACAGTGCTGAAAAATGGTATTCTTTTCGATGGGTGCCTTGAGGGGTTTCTGTCGATAAATGGCAACACAAATAAGAATATGATAGCCAGTGTTGGTATAATAACAGTGCCTACGATTAAGAGGTTACCCTGGCAATATTTTAACAGTTGGAATAAGAACAGAAAATACCACTCTGGCCTGGCAAGAAAATTAGATGCCGGGTCAGCTGGCGCATGAAGTTCTGCGCCTCCGCTCCAAAAGACCCATCCCACGAGAACAGCATATATTCCCATGGCAAATACGATGTCTTTAAATACCTGATCTGGCCAGAATGGATCTACACAGTTTTTTAATACGTCCTCTTTCATCTTCCAGTAAGGAGTTACACCATGTTTACGAAAAAGCGCTATATGAATGCCAAGGAAGAAGAGTAAGGAGATGGGCAACAAAAATACATGAAGCGCATAGAAACGGGTTAAAGTAAAGTTTCCGTAATCAGAACCACCCTGATGGAGCACTTTGATGTAATCGCCAATTACAGGGATAGTTCCTATGATATTGGTAGCCACCTGAGTAGCCCAATATCCTTTTTGATCCCAGGGTAAAAGATAGCCTGTTAAACCAAAACCCATCAAAAACAGAAGAAGAATTACCCCGGATATCCAGTTGAGCTCACGGGGTTTTTTATATGCGCCGAAAATAAAAACCTGGAACATATGAACGATAGCCACGATAATCATGGCGCTTGAGCCATAATGATGCAAGCCACGTACGAACCAGCCAAAAGATGTTTTTTCCTGAATATAATAGACACTTCCCCATGCTGAAGTCGAAGAGGGAGAGTAAAAACTGGCCATTACTATACCGGTAACTGCCTGAAGAACAAAAAGGAATACGAGTGCGCTTCCAAATACATATGACCATTTAGCTCCGCCATGTACAGGTTCGTCCAGGGCTACTTTTAAAAATTTATTTAATCCGGTTCTGTCTTCTATCCATTCACGTATTTTATTTGCCATTGATTAAATCACCTTAGAAAAAAATATCCTGATAGTTATATTACCCTTTTGTAATTTACCAATACGTTATTGTTTTCTACCTTTGTCTCAAATGCGTAAAGGTCGCGTGGGGAAGGGCCTGCGAGGGTCTTGCCATCCACATCAAATACACCGCCATGACACGGGCATAAAAACTTATTTTCTTCCTGTCCCCAGTCTATTCCACAACCAAGATGCGGGCAGTTTGTGGAAAATACGTTGAATGAATTATCCTCTTGTCTGATTACCCAGACAGATCCCATAACTAACCCTTCAAAAATATTCCATGCATCCATTTTTGAGGATGTAATGGTCATTTTTTTAGGAACACCAATGGGAAAATCTTCCAGGGAACCAAGATTGATAAAATTTTCAGTTCCGTACACCGTTTCCTTCATTAAAGGATGTACTGCCAATCCAACTAATGGGGCCACTATACCTGCAGCTAAAGCACCTCCTAAGGTGTGAGATGCAATTTTCAGGAATTTTCTTCTACTATTTTCCACTGTTATCCCTTTCTCCTCCTGTTGACAAGAAATTCTGACCCTCTATATTTCATCAGATATTTTGATAATTAAAATATAAATTTTATATGCTTTTTATTGAAAAATAAAGTCAATTTTTAGCTTAAAGATAAATCGAAGGCGATATCTATCTCGTTTTTAACCTTCAGGGTTCCTAATAAAGCTTTGTATGGCTTTATTCCGTAATCCTTCTGAGATATGGTAAATTTGCCTTTTAAGTCTTTCCCTGTGGTGGTGTTTGCTTTAAACTCTACAGGATGAGTAGCTCCATGCAAGGTTAATTCTCCCTTTACGAGGTAACAACCTTCTTTTTCTTGAGTAATGCTTGTGGAACGGAAGTTAATCGCAGGATATTTTGTGGGGTGGAGGACATCCTTGTGAGTAGCTTCTTCAATATCTGTTTTGTCTTTTTCTTTTAATGTGTCTGGTTGGCGCTGTCCGTCTTTCATTGCACAGATTACTTTCAGTGAATTTGCCTTTATTTCTGCCTCTACACTTGCCGAACCAGCAGCAGGGATATTCAGGTTAATAATAAAATCGGTTACCTCAATCAATAAGTCGTGAGCTACTGCACTAAGGAATCCTTCTTTGAATGTATAGACGCATAATTTTCCTGAACTTGGCGTCAAGTGATAATTACCAGCATGTAAAACCATATACCCCTCCCTTAACTCAATAAACTTAGATAAAATATTTCACCGATAAGAAAATAACACTATGGAATTGAAATTCCTAGATAGTAGGAAACAATAATTTAGCTATTTGGTTCCATAAATTTAAAATTTTATTCAAAGAAGAGATTTTAGAGATAAGCTTAAAAACACTTGCTTGGTTCCTTAAGCATTGAATCGCAATAGTATCCCAATTTTCTCCAATAATGTCAATCTACCATAACCTCTTGGGAAAATTTAAAAAGAATATTTCTCGAATTTTCTATCATTTCGCTTGACTTGCAAAAATGTTGTATTTAAAATTTGGAGTTTAGCCCATCCATGAAGTCTTTCTCTATTTTTAAAAATATTTATTAAGGGAAATTGTAGATGCTTCGATTTAATAAATTCCGCAAAACATTAGAACCCGAAGAGTATATTTTTCAATTGCAAGATTCGGCAGAACCGAATCTCTTTCGAGATGTATTTCCCTACGATAAAATTCCCAAGATACCGTTTAATTACCGGCTCAACCCGATGAACATGCCTGATGAGATATGGATTACGGATACGACCTTTAGAGATGGTCAACAATCCCGGCCACCCTATACCGTTAAACAAATTGTGGATCTCTTTGACTTGATTCACAAATTGGGTGGTAAAAGTGGTCTTATCCGCCAGTGTGAATTTTTCCTGTATAATGCAAAGGATCAGGAAGCGGTAAGAAAATGCCTGGAAAAGGGTTATAAATATCCGGAAGTTACGGGATGGATTAGGGCTGTAAAGAGCGACTTCAAATTAGTTAAGGAAATGGGGCTCAAAGAAACCGGTATTTTATGCTCTTCTTCAGATTATCATATCTATTTAAAGTTAAATAAAAATAGAAAGCAGGCGCTGGAGATGTACCTGGATATTATACGGGCTGCTCTGGATGAGGGGATTGCCCCTCGTTGCCACTTTGAGGATATTACCAGATCCGACTTTTACGGTTTTGTCGTTCCCTTTGCTAAGGAGCTTATGAAATTATCAAAGGAAAGTAAAATTCCTATAAAAATTCGCGCATGTGATACTATGGGAATGGGCGTTAGTTATCCCGGGGCTGCATTACCCCGCAGCGTGCCAGGTATTATTTATGGACTTAACCACTTTGCGGGTGTTCCCTCAGAGTATCTGGAATGGCATGGCCATAATGACTTTTACCTGGCGGTAAGCAACGCAACTTCTGCCTGGCTTTACGGATGCAGCGGAATTAATGGCACATTATTGGGCTTGGGAGAACGTACCGGAAATACACCTATAGAGGCCCTGGTAATTGAATATCTCGCCTTGCGGGGTAACGATGAACTCATCGATACCACGGTAATTACAGAAATTGCCGATTATTATAGAAATGAGATCGGATATGCAATTCCCCCAACGCAGCCTTTTGTAGGTTCAGAGTTCAATATTACCCGTGCAGGTATCCATTCGGATGGATTATTGAAAAACGAAGAAATATACAATATCTTTGATACAAAAAAGCTTTTAAACAGACCTATCGGTGTTTCCGTTACCGATAAATCCGGTGCAGCTGGGATTGCTCAATGGATTAATATCTTTTTCGGATTGGAAGGAGATAAGCAAATTCCTAAAAATCACGAGGGGATTGCAAAGATAAAAGAATGGGTAGATAAGCAATATGTTGAAGGACGTATCATTTCCATTTCTGATGGAGAGATGGTGGATCAAGTGCGCATCCATCTCCAGGGCATTATCAAACCGGATACCGTATAAAAATAACTATCTTTGAAGCTATATGAGTTTCAATCAAAAAATATCCTTAAAACGTATGGCATTTACGTTCCTCGTGGTAAAGCCATATCTTCCGGTAATGATGCATCAAAAGTATTCCAGGAAATTGGTTGTAACCGTTGTGTCTTAAAGGCGCAAGTTCTCGCTGGCGGCAGGGGGAAGGGCGGCGGCATCCAGTTCGTTAATACACATGAAGAAGCGCAGGCATGCGCAGCAGGTATGCTTGGCTCCTATCTTGCAACACACCAGACTGGCCAAACAGGTATTAAAGTTAACTACCTCCTTATTGAAGAAGCACTTTCAATTCAGAGGGAATTATACCTTGCTATAACTATCGATCGCTCACTTCGTACACCAATCTTGATTGTTAGTTCTGAAGGAGGGGTAGAAATAGAAGAAGTTGCCAAAAAGACACCCGATAAAATTGTGAAAGAACCTGTTGATGTGTTTTTAGGGATACTTTCATTTCAATTGCGTCATATTGCATCCAGGCTGGATATATCAGGGACACTCTCCATAAAATTCAATAATCTTATTACCAATCTGTTTCATATCTTTGTGAAAAATGATTGTTCATTATTAGAAATTAATCCTTTGGTCGTGACGGCAGATGAAGAACTATGTGCATTAGATGCAAAGATAGATATTGATGATAATGCTCTTTACCGCCATCCCGAATTTCAGGAGTTTATTCAAAACCAAGACCTTTCACCTCCCGAAGCACTGGCTAAGAAATACAAGCTTAGTTATATAAGTCTTGATGGGAATATTGGATGTCTTGTAAATGGAGCAGGTCTCGCTATGGCTACGATGGATATCATTAAGTTCCATGGCGGAGAGCCTGCCAATTTTTTAGATGTTGGTGGTGATGCTTCCCTGGAACAGGTTACCCAGGCGTTCAAAATTATTTTATCAGACCCCAAAGTGAAGGCAATTTTAATCAATATTTTTGGGGGAATTATGAAATGCGATATCATTGCATCCGGTATTATTCAAGCCGTTAAAGAAGTAGGGATCCATATACCTCTGGTTGTGCGGTTGGAAGGAACGAACGTCGATAGAGCGAAAAAGATACT
Organism: Candidatus Jettenia ecosi; assembly: GCA_005524015.1. Taxonomy (GTDB): domain Bacteria; phylum Planctomycetota; class Brocadiia; order Brocadiales; family Brocadiaceae; genus Jettenia; species Jettenia ecosi. The sequence goes on along the minus strand of SULG01000017.1, from coordinate 28,155 downwards.
TCATGATTCTGGTTTACCTATCCTCTCTGCAAAGGATATGAAAGAAGCTGCAAGTTTGGTAGTGAAGGTATCAAGATAGGAGCTTAGCCACAGAACGCACAGAGAAAGATAATGGGTATATTAATAGATAAAAATACAAGGGTAATATGTCAGGGTATGACCGGGCATGCAGGAAGTTTTCATGCTGAACGAATGTTGGAATACGGTACTAAACTCGTTGCAGGTGTTACACCGGGTAAGGGTGGCACGACACAATTGGGCATACCTGTTTTTGATAGTGTACGTGAAGCTGCAATAGATTTCAGGGCAAATGCTTCTGTAATCTATGTGCCTGCACCCTTTGCAGCAGATGCAATTATGGAGGCCTCTGAGGCAGGACTTGAGTTGATTGTTTGTATTACAGAAGGTATTCCTACCCTGGATATGATCAAAGTAAAAAAATATCTTTTCCAGAGGAAAACACGTCTGATTGGCCCAAACTGTCCTGGTATTATTACACCTGATGCATGCAAGATTGGTATTATGCCGGGATATATCCATAAATCTGGTCATGTAGGAGTTGTCTCGCGGAGTGGAACTCTTACGTATGAGGTTGTCTGGCAGCTTACACAACGGGGGCTGGGACAGTCTACCTGTATCGGAATTGGAGGCGATCCGATTGTGGGAACTGACTTTGTAGACATACTCAGGTTATTTCAGGAGGATAAAGAAACAGAAGTTATTGTATTAATTGGAGAAATCGGAGGAAGCGCAGAGGAGGAGGCTGCTGAGGTCCTAGGGCAGGAGATCACAAAACCGGTTATTAGTTTTATTGCAGGAAGTACGGCTCCCCATGGTAAGCGTATGGGGCATGCCGGAGCTATTATCTCAGGGAATAAAGGCACTGCGATTTCAAAAGTTGAAGCATTGAGGAATGCCGGTGTTACTATCGTTGATAGTCCTGCGCATATCGGTGAAACAGTGGCAGAGATGATGTTATTATGAATGGTATGGACTATGAGTTATGAGATTTCTGGTATCTGGTATAATGATAGAAAACGATGCTTTGTGTTTTTTTGCGGTAACTGAGAATACGTTATTAAAGGGGAAAGTAGGAAGGTGAAGTGACCGGGGAGAAAATTCAAAAACGAAAAGGGATTGTCCATATCAATCATGAATACTGTAAACGTTGCGGTATTTGTGTTAATTTCTGTCCTGTGAAAAATCTGGAAATTCGGCAACAAAAGCTTATGGAATTAAATAGATGCATTGCTTGCAAGATGTGCCAGCGATATTGTCCGGATATAGCTATCGAAATTGAGGAAGTAGATGAAAAAACAGTTGGTACAGGGAAATCAGGCCATCGTAATGGCGGCTGAAGTTGCTGGATTGAAATTCTATGCAGGCTACCCTATAACACCTGCATCTGAAATTATCCATGAGTTGGTCAATAAGAAACACATCAAGGTACTGCAGATGGAGGATGAGATTGCCTCAGTCAGTGCCTGTATTGGCGCGTCTCTGGCCGGGCTTAAAGCAATGACTGCTACCTCAGGACCAGGATTTTCTCTTATGCAGGAGAGTATAGGGCTGGCACATATGATGGAGATACCACTTGTTATTGTAAATGTTCAAAGAGTAGGTCCGAGTACGGGCATGCCTACTCTGCCTGCACAAGGAGATGTTATACAATGCATTCATGGCAGTCATGGGGATTACTTCCCTATTGTATTCTATCCCAATTCCGTCTCGGAACTCTATGCATATACTGTCATGGCCTTTAATGCAGCGGAGGAATCCATGAGTCCTGTTATCCTCCTCAGTGATGGATATATTAGCCATCTCTATGAGACTATTATGCCTCACAGAGATTTTGATATTAAGAATCGCAGTCGCCCGCCATTGGGTAAGGGTGACCGGCATTTTACAGGACTATCCCACGAAGGATCTGTGCCAAGGACATCCGATGTTGATAACTACAGGCGGCTTATTACTCATTTATATGAAAAGCAGCAACTGGTGGCTCAGCGATACAATTGCTACGAGTATCTGGAATGTGGTAAAGATACCGATACACTCCTCATATCATACGGGGCGCTCTCCAGGGTAGCTTATTATTTTAAGAATGATTTTGCGCTGTATAGGCCGATACAAATGTTCCCTGTGGTCGAAGAAATCAAAATAATTGCATCCAGGTATAAGCGTATCCTTGTTATGGAAATGAATACAGGACAATATGTTCGTGAGATTGAGTGTATATTGCATCGTGAGATAGAATTTATACCAATCCTGGGTGGCCGTATTGATTTACATGAAATAAAGCAAAAAATAAGGCAAAAAACGATAGAGAGAAATGAGGAATAAAAAAATCAGCAGGGTATATGGTTCAGAAAAAGCGGAAAAAAAGATAAATCCGTAGAGAGAAAGAGGAATGGATAAAGAGAGTGGTTTTAAACGTTATTTGAAACTCGACTTGTTACCCACACCCTGGTGTCCGGGGTGCGGGAATGGCATTGTCCTGAAAACGATATGTCAGGCTTTTGATGAACTTGACCTGCCGAAGGATGGCACGGTAGTTATTTCCGGAATTGGATGTGCAGGCAGAAGCGCCGGTTTCTTTAATCTTGATTCAGTCCATACAGCTCATGGCAGAGCGATACCGGTAGCTGAAGGTATCAAATATGCAAATGATGCCCTTCATGTTGTTGTGGTGAGTGGAGATGGCGATTTGCTTGGTATTGGAGCTAATCATTTACTCCATGCAATACGGAGAAAAACAAATATTACTGTGGTATGTTATGCCAATGAAATTTATGCTATGACAGGTGGTCAGGCTTCTCCTATCACACCTCACAATACGAAGACCCTGACCACGCCTGATGGTAACCCAGACTACCCAACCGATGTGCAGTTTTTATTTAAACATCATAACGGCTACTTTGCCCGGACTTCGGCGTACCATCTGAATCATATGAAAAAATGCATTACAGAGTCGTTAGAATTTAACGGCTTTTCCTTTGTGGAAGTAAGGACTATGTGCATTGTTAACTACGGTCGCCGTCTGGGTTATAAGAATTCCAACGAAATGCTTATGCATTACAAGGAACTTTATAAAATCAATGACTACGCAGAAGAACTAGCTCAGGATGAGATCGGAATTATAAAAAGCAGTTCTTGATATTGAGTCCACATGAGAGATTATGGTTTCTGTAAAGGCTCATAAGTTTAGCCTTCCAAATATTTACCTATCATTCTGTACCGATTATATCGGTTTTCCACAAGTTTGATAATTGGAATACCCTTTAACTCTTCTAAATATTTAATTATATGTGATTTGAGTATATGTGCCATCGTTTTAGGGTCCTTATGTGCTGCTCCAATGGGTTCCGTGATAATTTCATCCACAATACCTAACTTTAACAAATCTTTTGCTGTAAGCTGCAAAGATTTTGCTGCTTCGGATGCACTTTCACTATTTTTCCACAATATTGCAGCGCAACCCTCAGGTGAAATTACAGAATAATAGGCGTATTCAAGGATGGAAAATTTGTCACCGATGCCAATACCTAAGGCGCCACCGCTTCCACCCTCTCCTATGACGATATTGATAATTGGAGTCTTCAGCCTGCTCATCTCATAGATGTTTTCTGCAATGGCGTGTGCCTGGCCTCGTTCTTCCGCCCCGATGTCTGGATTGGCGCCTGGTGTATCGATGAGTGTAACAATGGGTAAATGGAACTTTTCTGCGAGCATCATTTTTTGCAGCGCCTTTCTGTATCCTTCGGGGTTTGGCATGCCGAAATTACAAGCGATGCGTTCCTTTGTGCTCTTTCCTTTTTGCTGTCCGATTATTAAAAGCTTCTCCTGTCCGATTTTTCCTAAACCACAAATAATTGCTTTATCATCTCCGAAACACCTGTCTCCATGAAGTTCAACAAAGTCCTCAACGATAAGATTTATGTAATCCGCTGAAAGCGGACGCAGGGGATGCCTCGCTATCTTGACTACATCGTATGGAGTTAATTGAGAATATAGCTTTATTTGAAGCCTCTCTTTTCTCTCCTTCAAATATTCTATCTCTGTTATCCTATGAGCGTTATCTTGTGGGGAAGCGGTTTCTAAATCTTCTATACGATGCTCAATCTCCAGTATCAAATTCTCTAATTCTGTTACAGATTTCTCAGACAAAATATCTCCTCTCTTTATATTGTTATATTGCTTCTTAATATTAAGAGAATATCTTATAATATAGTAATGAGTATTCATTATGGAACTTAATATAGCGGATTTATTTTAATTAATTTTTGTTTTATTGCAAGGAAATTAAGATGTGTATGTAAAGGATTTATTCTCTAAAAATTGTTAATTCAAATGGTTTAAAAATATTGACAAAAAGAAGCCTGAAATGTAACATTTGGTTTCTTTATACATGAAATTTTATATTCTGTAATGTAGGGTAAACATAATTCAGAAATCTATGTACTTCGAGACCATCTGTATAATCGGCCCGGGGCTTATTGGTGGTTCCATTGGTTTAGCGTTAAAAAAAAGAAATTTGGCGAAAACCATTATTGGTGTAAGCCAGAGGGCTTCTTCTTTAGAAAAAGCCCTTAAAATGAATGCTATTGATGTTGGGGTTTCATGTATTGATAAGGCTGTTAAAGATGCTGATATTGTAATACTAGCTACATCAGTAAATCAAATTATTAAAACCGCGAAAGAAGTTATACAATTAATGAAGAGCAATGCTATTCTCACTGATGTAGGCAGTACAAAGAATTGCATCGTTGAACAAATAACTCAAAACATGAGAAGCGATGTTGCCTTTGTTGGTGCGCACCCTATTGCCGGATCAGAGAAAAAGGGTGTTGAGTTTGCCTCACCCGATCTTTTTGAAGGTTGTACATGCATTGTAACACCATCGCAACTCAACCATGCAAGCGCATTAGACACAATCTCCTGTTTATGGAAATTCTTAGGCGCTAAAGTAATATATTTAACCCCGGAACAACATGATAAAATATTGGCGGATGTAAGTCATCTCCCTCATCTGGTTGCGTCATGCCTTATAAACGCAGTCAAAAAGGAATATCTTGGTTATGGCGCCAGCGGATTAAGGGATACTACAAGAGTCGCATCTGGCGATCCGGAGTTGTGGGTGGATATTTTTGATCAAAATCGCGAGAATATCATACAATCAATCGATCAGCTTATGGTTGAACTTATCGGATTTAAAAATAATCTTTTACATAAAGACAATGCTACGTTACTGAACAGACTAAGAATGGCAAAGGTATCACGTGATAGTGTGTTTCATAATAATTCGATAAACCAAAAAAACGAAATGAAAGAATAGGCTTATTAAGGTATGTACTCAAGAATAGAGGTATTTTTTAAGAACGAATTTCCTGATCCTTTAGGAAATACCATACGATCAGAAATTGAAACGTTTGGCTTTCCCGGCGTGGCAAGCGTAAGGGTTCACCAGGTTTATATCATTTTTGGAAATGTAAGCAAACATGATTTGGATACGATTGCCAGAAAGCTTTTTGTGGATACGGTTACTCAGCATTATCAATATAACGGGGATACAGTAAGTCATAGAGGGGTGAGTGATCGTTCGCCTTTCCACATTATTGAGATCAGCCGTAAACCGGGCGTTATGGACCCTGCAGAACTATCGATTTTGAAAGCGCTCGGTGATATAGGAATACATGTAGATGGTATTAAAACAGCGCAGAAATATATCATAAACGGAAACCTATCACGGGAGACCATTCAGACTATTGCGACCCGAGTTCTTGCAAATACCAAGATAGAAGATGTTTTTGTTTATCCGGAGATGCCAGATTACAACCACGGCAATATCCATTATACCTTTAAGAAGAATTTTGTACCCTTGCTGGACGCTGATAATGCTCAGATGGAAGAGATAAGCAGGCTTGGTCAGCTCTCTCTCAATCTTCAGGAAATGCAAGCGATTCAGGGGTATTACCGGTCACTGAAACGAGAACCTACAGATGTTGAACTTGAAACAATTGCACAGACATGGTCTGAGCATTGTATCCATAAGACCCTAAAAGGCATTATTGATTTCAACGGGAACCGCATTGATAACCTGTTACGCAACACGATTATGAAAGTTACAGAAGAGCTTAATAAACCGTGGTGTGTTTCTGTATTTAAAGATAATGCCGGTATTATACAATTTGATGATTGCTATAATATTTGTTTTAAGGTAGAGACCCACAACCATCCCTCCGCAATTGAACCATACGGAGGAGCTAATACGGGTGTCGGGGGTGTAATCAGGGATATTATGGGTACAGGATTAGGAGGCAAGCCGATTCTTAATACTGATATATTCTGTTTTGGTCTGCCCGATACCCCCTTTGATAAAATTCCGAAGGGTGTTTTGCATCCAAAAAGGATCATGAAAGGCGTTGTTGCTGGTGTGAGGGATTATGGTAATCGTATGGGTATTCCTACCTCAAATGGCGCTGTCTTTTTTGATGAGCGATATATTGGCAACCCGCTCGTCTTTTGTGGAACTGTAGGCATTATACCAAAGAATAAATGTCAAAAAGAGGCTCGCCCGGACGATCTCATTATTGTTGTAGGGGGGAGAACTGGCCGTGATGGAATCCATGGCGCAACATTTTCCTCCGTAGAATTACATGATCGGTCAGAACAGATCTCCGGAGGCGCTGTACAAATTGGAAATGCAATAACAGAAAAGGCGTTATTGGATACCCTCTTACAGGCGCGCGATAAGGGGTTGTACACATGCATTACTGATTGCGGAGCCGGAGGTTTATCCTCTGCTATCGGTGAAATGGGTGAAGATTTAGGAGCAATTGTTTATCTGGAAAAGGTGCCTCTTAAATATGAGGGTCTCTCTTACTCAGAGATCTGGATCTCTGAGTCACAAGAGCGAATGGTGCTTGCTGTTCCGCCAGAAAAAGAGTCTGAGATTCTTCACTTATTTAAGGCAGAAAATGTAGAAGCAACGGTTATCGGAAGATTTACCCGTGATAAGATATTGCGCCTGATGTACAATTCTCAGGGAGTTGGAGAAATAGAGATGAATTTCCTCCACAAAGGTATACCGAGATTAGAGCGCAAAGCTGTATGGCATAGACGTGTTTTTGAAGAGCCTGTTTTATCCGAAAAGGAAGATTACGGATTTGATGTAAAGAAGATACTCTCTGCCTGGAATGTTTGCAGTAAGGAATGGATTATACGCCAATATGATCATGAAGTGCAGGGGGGAAGTGTATTAAAGCCTCTTCAGGGTATCCAGAATGATGGGCCGGGCGATGCATGTATTATTACCCCTGTGCTGGGGAGCAGGAAAGGTATTATTGTATCGAACGGAATGAACCCCCGATATGGTGATATAGACCCGTATCACATGGCTGCCTCGGCAATTGATGAGGCGCTACGGCAGATAATAGCTGTTGGCGGAAGTTTAAAACAGGTTGCACTCTTAGATAACTTCTGCTGGGGTAATACCAATAAGCCGGACCGTCTTGGTAGTCTTGTAATGGCTGCGCAGGCTTGCTATGATATTGCTCTTGCATATGGGACTCCCTTTATTTCCGGAAAAGATAGCCTGAATAACGAATTTGTTACTGATAAAGAGACGATTGTAATTCCTCCAACGCTCCTTATTTCTGCTATTTCAGTAATGGAAGATGTGCGGAATGCTGTGTCAATGGATATCAAAGAGCCTGATAACCTGATCTATCTTATTGGGCTTACTCGCGCCGAATTAGGCGGCTCGCATTATTACCATATCCACGGATATACGGGAAATAATGTTCCAAAGGTAGACGTAACCCTGGGCATGAAAATCATGAATGCTCTATCCGAGGCAACAAACCAGAGAATTATCAGATCTTGTCATGATTGTTCGGAGGGAGGCCTTGCCGTTGCCGCAGCAGAGATGGCATTTGCAGGGGGATATGGTATGTTGCTTAATCTCTCTGCCATAGCGATAGAAGGTCAAATCCACAGAAACGATACTCTTCTTTTTTCTGAGTCAAATACCCGTTTTGTTGTTGAAGTGCGGCCTGAACATCACCAGCAATTCGAAGCTCTTATAAAAGATATTCCTTACGGAATGATAGGAAAGGTCACCGGAGAGCCGTTGCTCAAAATTAACGGACTCAACAACAGGCTAATTGTTCACGAAAATATTTACGATTTAAAAGAAGCATGGCAATCGCCATTGAGATGGTAGAGCACTCTATTTTAATAATGAAGGGTTATGAAGGCGCAGAAGGTACGATGATTTGGAGGAAAAGCGTGTGAAGAATTATGGCTATACACAGCGTCATTAATCAGATACGAATCTCCGTTCCCCATTTCCATGAGGACAGGTTTCACGGGGACAAGTATGTCATTCCCGCGGAAGCGGGAATCCAGAAAAATACTGGATTCCGGGTCAAGCCCTGAATGACAGACGCTTGTCCTCGAATGTAGTTATCGGGGAGTTGTAAACTTATGTCGCTATGTATATATTTCCTTAGTGTCCTTTCTGACTTTGAGGTTTAAATTAAGTATATAATCGGTTACTATAGATACTATGACAATACCAAAGGTATTAATTCTAAGAACAGCCGGAACAAATTGTGATTATGAAACCCATTATGCCTTTGAAAAAGCAGGGGCAAAGGTGGATGTAATTCATATCAATATACTCCTGACAAACCGGAAACTACTGAAGAATTATCAGATATTAGCACTTCCTGGCGGATTTACTTACGGAGATGATGTTTCTGCTGGTAAAATATTAGCAAATCAAATCAAATATAATCTGGGAGAGGAGATTACAACCTTTATTCATGAGAAAAAATTAATTCTTGGGATATGTAATGGATTTCAAGTATTAACAAAGGCGAATTTACTGCCAGCTTTTAATCTGTCCCGTAACAATAGCACACAGGGTGAACATCAGCAAGAGGCTACATTGGCTTTTAATGATTCGAACAAATTCGAGGCTCGATGGGTTTATTTAAAAATCTGCTCTCACAAATCTATCTTTATCCATGATGAGCATATCCCGGCAATATACCTGCCAGTAGCGCATGGAGAAGGGAAATTTATTGTACGGGATGAGAGCGTTTTACATAAGATCACAGCGAATCATCAGATTATCTTTAAATATGTAAACGAACGCGGAGAAGAAGCTGGTTATCCATGGAATCCCAACGGTTCTGTTCAAAATATTGCGGGAATTTGCGACTCGACAGGTCAAATTCTTGGCATGATGCCACATCCCGAAAGGTGTGTAGAGCCGACACAGCACCCACATTGGACACGTAACGGACTCAAAGAGCGGGAAGATGGTTTTCTCATTTTTAAAAATGCAGTTCGTTATGTTAAAACTAATTTTTAATAGTTTACCGCAAAGGCGCAGGATAAGACCTTACTGTCCCGTGTTTAGAGTTTTAATAAGAAACACAAGACCCCAAGCTCTCTGTGCATTTGCGTTGAATTGAACTCTCTAACTTTGATTTATTAAATAAGCAATTTGGAGACAAGATATTATGCAGAAAAACGTTACTCTAAACAAAGAAAGTAGCCCTTCGGTTGATTTGGCCCAGTGCAGGTCTATACTCTCAAACTATAGCTCGGTAACTCACGCGGATCTTATTCCTATCTTGCAGCTTATACAAGATGCTTATGGGTATTTACCTCAGGATGTCCTGATAGAAATATCTGCCAAAACACATATTCCTTTAAGTAAAATTTATGGAGTTGTTACCTTTTACTCACAATTCTATCTGGAACCACGTGGTAAATATACCATCAAGGTCTGCACAGGTACGGCATGTCACATCAAGGGTGCACCTGACATAAAGAAAAAGATTTCAGATGTTCTCCAGATACAAGAAGGCGAGACAACTCCAGATTATAAATTTACCTATACACCTGTAGCATGTCTGGGCACATGTTTTCTGGCGCCAGTTATGATGATTGATGGTAGATATTATGGGAAATTAACCGTAGAAAAAACAGAGGCTATTCTCAAGGGTTATTAAAAAAGGAGAAACAAATTGAAAAAATTAGAAAGTCCTGATGAACTGGTAAAGTTCAGGAAATCCCTCGAATTGAAATATCGCTCTGATAAGATACGCGTATTGATCTGTACGACAGGTTGCAGGGCGCTTGGCGCAGAAGAAGTTTTTAAGGCCTTTAAGGCTGAGATCAAAAAGCTATCTTTAGAAGATAAAGTGGAAATTGTTGATACCGGTTGTCAGGGTTTATGTGCCCGGGCGCCTGTCTTAACTATTGAACCCATGGGTATTTTTTATGGCAGAGTAACAGAGATGGACGTTACAGAAATTGTTTCACGAACTATCCTGAAAGGCGAGGTTATCGAGCGACTCTGTTATACAGATGCTGGCAAACGTATTCCCTATGTTCGTGATATTCCATTTTATAGCAAACAAGAGAAGATTGTATTAAGAAATTGTGGCGAGATCGATCCAAAAAACATTCATGAATATATCGTAAGGGACGGATATGCAGCCCTCTCAAAGGTGCTTTCGGATATGACGCCGGAGGATGTGATTCATGAAATGAAAAGCTCAGGCCTCCGCGGCAGAGGCGGCGCCGGGTTTCCTACAGGCAATAAATGGGAATTTGTTAAAAAGGCAGCAGGAGACATAAAATATATCATTTGTAATGGAGACGAAGGCGATCCAGGTGCTTTCATGGACCGGGCAGTTCTTGAAGGTGACCCCCACACGGTGATTGAGGGGATGCTTATTGGCGCTTATGCAATTGGGGCAAGAAAAGGGATTATCTATGTGCGTGCAGAGTACCCTATTGCAGTGGAGCATTTAAAAATTGCCATAGAACAAGCAAAGACCCTTGGACTTTTAGGAGAAAATATCCTTGGATCTCAGTTTGGTCTCGATTTAGAAATCAAAATGGGCGCGGGTGCATTTGTATGTGGTGAAGAGACGGCCCTCATTGCCTCTATTGAAGGAAAACGAGGTATGCCGCGTCCACGTCCTCCATTTCCGGCTACCAATGGTCTTTGGGGAAAACCTACGAATATTAATAATGTGGAGACCTTTGCAAACGTACCCGTCATTATTCTCAAAGGATCTGAATTCTATAAAGCTATTGGTACAGAAACAAGTAAAGGCACAAAGATATTTGCTCTTGCAGGTAATGTAAAGAATACAGGGCTTGTAGAGGTTCCGATGGGAACGACACTGCGTGAAATTGTTTTTGATATCGGTGGTGGTATTCCCGGAAGGAAAAAATTCAAAGCAGCTCAAATGGGCGGCCCCTCAGGTGGATGTGTGCCCGCTCAGCATCTTGACCTTTCTATTGATTATGAAACAGTCAAAGAGGTAGGGGCTATTATGGGTTCTGGCGGCCTTATTGTCATGGATGACTCAGCCTCCATGGTTGAAATTGCACGGTATTTTATGGAGTTTTGCCAGGATGAGTCTTGCGGAAAGTGTGTTCCTTGCAGGATTGGAACCAAAAGGATGCTCGATATTCTTACCCGTATTACAAAAGGAGAGGGCAAAAAAGAGGATATTGATTTGCTCAGGGAATTGGCCGAGGTTACTAAAACAGCATCGTTATGTGGTCTAGGTCAAACGGCAGCCAATCCTGTACTGTCTACAATTCGTTACTATATCAATGAGTACGAGGAATTGATTAACAAAAAAAGCTCTCAAACTTCACCCCAGCAGAGTTCGGCCCAACAATCGTAAGTTTAAAGATGCAATACAATACAATTAGACGGGAATTTCTGGCATTAATAAGGAGAAAAAGGCAAAAGGAGTTGTAGGAATCGGCAGAAGATAGTATACTTACATGGTATGAAGATTATATCTATTACTGGCACAGCAAGTGGTGTAGGAAAGACGACAATTGCACAATTTTTACTCAGGCATTTTTTTGACTTATCAGCCTTAAAAATTACTACAAAACATGAAGGTAACTGCACCAGACACTCCGAGTGTGCTGTATGCGATACTATGGCATATCCTTATGAGATTACCGTTGATCCGCTTCAGATTAATCAACCGGGTAAAGATACAGCCCTCTTCAAAAGCGCCGGCGCACGGAAGGTTGTATGGCTTCAAACCCATTCTGAATATCTTCAAGCAGGCATCGAAGAGGCATTGTCCTATTTTGATAAAGGCAGTTTCGTCCTGGTAGAAGGCAATAGCTTTTTACATACCCATAACGCTAATCTCAGTATTCTTGTTACCACAGCCAGAGAACCGAAAATAAAAAGTTCTACAAAACAGATTATTCCCAAGATCGATCTTGCAGTGATTAATAGATATAAAGATGATACCGCTGACGATATCATAAAAACGCAAGAGAGGTTGCATCAGATCGGTTGTCATGTACCTGTTTTTATCATAAGCCCACTTCGGGAAAATTACACCCCTAACGAGGTTTTTCTCAATCATATCAAAGAAATAGTGGGACAGCCAATCCAATCTCTATAACAAAGAAGCGATAAACAAAATTATAAAATGTTTGAGTTTAACTATTCATAAATAATTTTTTCAGATATTTAACTTTTTATGGAGAAACGAATGAATCCAGTAAAATTAAAAGAAGGAATTTATTGGGTTGGAGAAATTGACTGGGATCTTCGCAATTTTCATGGCTATTTAACCCAACGGGGATCAACGTATAATGCCTATCTGATACTTGATGAAAAAATTACCCTGGTCGATACGGTCAGACCTTACCTCTATGAAAAAATGATAAGTCGCATATCTTCTCTCATAGACCCTTCACAAATTCATTATATTATTGCAAACCACATAGAAATGGACCATTCTGGTAGTCTGCCGCTCCTTATGGAAACTGCCAGGAATGCAACGATTATAACCTCTCCAAACGGACACAAGGGGTTAATCGCTCATTATAAAAGAAATGACTGGAATTTTAAGGTAGTTAAATCAGATGAGTCTGTTAACCTTGGTAAGAGAAAGGTAAAATTCTTCCATACTCCAATGATTCACTGGCCGGACAATATGGTGAGTTATCTGGAAGAAGATAATGTCCTTTTCTCTAATGATGCATTTGGGCAGCACATCGCTTCCTCTGAAAGGTTCGATGACGAATACCCTTTAGGTATTGTTGTCGAAGAGGCAAAGAAGTATTATGCTAATATTGTTTTACCTTACTCTATGCTGGTAAAAAAGGCAATAGAGGTAATAACTCCGCTTGCCATTGACATGATTGCTCCTGCACACGGAATCATCTGGCGTTCTTCTGTAAAGATGATTTTAGAAGAGTATGGAAAATGGTCTGCCAATCAGACAGAAATGAAGGCGCTGATTATTTATGATACCATGTGGAAATCTACGGAAAAGATTGCTTCTGCAATTCAAAAAGCCTTTGAATCATATAGGATTCCTACAAAGATACTCAATCTTCAGTATAGCCATATTTCTGACATAATGAACGATATATTAACAGCGAAATTTATCTGTGTTGGCTCTCCTACGATAAATAGTAATATGCTTCCCACTGTTGCAGGTTTTTTAACCTATTTAAAAGGGTTATCTCCCAAAAACAGGATTGGATTAGCCTTCGGTTCTTATGGATGGGGAGGGCAAGGAGTTCGCCATGTGGAAGAAGTATTAAAGGGATGCGGCTTTGATATGATAGAATCCATAAACATCCAGTATGTTCCTGATGAAACGCAACTGCAGGAAATCTTCGATAAACTAAAGCAGGAAATATCGGGTTTACTAGAAACATCCTGTTTTGTTGGATCTCAAGGGTAAATGTCGCCTTTGATGGATTTTTTCGGCTTAGTTATTGATGTATTCAATATCTTCAATGTCTTGAAGGAACTCGGAGTGCGGGCGAGAGGCAATCCTCGTTTAGAGTTTGAAAAGCGTGTTATGCGAAACCTTGGTGTATTGAAAAGAAAAGGCCTCATTGAGGAGTACAAGGCTAAGAACAAGCGCGTACGGCTTCTTGTATAGGGCAAGAGTATACCCACCCGAGTCCATGCATTGCACTGACCGCTTTTCTGACGTGTTAAGACATACTGCTGAATTCCAATGTTAGGATATTTACTTTGCCAAAATTGCCCATATACGGCACTGTCCCCCTGAGCCTCCTTCAATCTTAATCGGGGCTATTATGAGGGTGGCTCCTTTCGGAGGTAATTTATCAAGGTTTGCTATATTCTCAAGGATAAATTTTCCTGCACCGTTTACAATATGATGTACCTGAAAATCGGAACAATTTCCACAATCCCCGCTAAGGGTATCAATGCCAATACCTTTGATATGTCTCTTCTCTACCAGGAAACCAGCCGCTTCTTTTGAATAACCAGGAAAGTGCATACAACTATTTTTATCAATGTTCTTATAATCGTCAAAATTATTCCACCGTTTACTCCATCCTGTATTTACTAATACAATCGATCCTTTGGGTATTATCCCATGTTCCTTTTCCCATAATGAAATATCTGACAATGAAAGGGTATAGTCAGCATCTCTCTCTGCCTTCTCTGCTATGTTAATAACAACAGCGGACCCAATTAACTGCTCAAAAGGGATTTGGTCTACGGAAGGTTGATTTTGTTCGAAATGGTTTGGTGCATCTATATGTGTTCCAAGATGTTCTGGTGTACTATATTTGCCCGAAAAAACCCTGTCTTTTTTGATTGTAGCAATAATTTCATATTTAAATGGAGTGTAATTACCAATTGGCCAGTGAGGATTCTTTTCATTCAAAGGATATGTTAAATCAATAACCAAAGCCTTACCATCCATAGCATCTTCAAGAAGACCAGCCTGTAGGTATTTCTCATGAGAAAACACCATCATTCCGAATACGAGTATGTGCAAAAAAATTTTCACCGTGTTACTCCTTAATCTATTCATGATAATGTAGTATATCTAATAATTTTATTTATGTCATACCTGAGATTTCTTCAAGTTCTCTATTCATTTTAATAATAGCTTCCCGGGTAGCTTCTTTCCATGCACTCACGCCGTATTTTTCTTTCCATGGCGAGAGGTTATAAGCATAAAGAATAGAACGGGAAGCATTGATAATCGCTCCGAGACCATCGGGGTTAAAACAACATTTCATGTCTTTTGCTGTTGCACCCTGAGCGCCATAACCTGGTATGAGAAAGTAAGCTGCAGGCATAATTTTTCGTAAAATTGATAATTCTTGTGGAAATGTAGCTCCTACGACTGCTCCAATAGCGCTGTATCCCTGCTTACCGATTAATTCCTTTCCCCATACAGGTATCTTTTCTGCAATAATCTCATGGAGTTTTCTCTTTCCACATAAGAGATCCTGAAATTCACCAGAGAGGGGGTTCGATGTTTTAACAAGAATAAATATGCCCTTGTAATTTTTTTTTGCTGTTTGTATAAAAGGAAGCAGGCTATCGGTTCCCAAAAACGGGTTAACAGTTATGGCGTCTGCAGAGAAAGGGGATTCGATGACGTTATCTATCTGAACCTCTCCAATATGGGCATTAGCATAAGCCTCAGCCGTGCCGGGAACGTCACCCCTCTTAATATCACCGATTACAATTAATTCCTTTTGTTTAGCATATTTAACAGTTTCTGTATAGGCCCAAATTCCCCAGTAACCATAAAGTTCATAAAAAGCAATTTGAGGTTTTACGATACCTGCAAATGGAGCAATAATATCGATGACTTGTTTATTAAATTCCAGGATAACATATGCTGCATACTCAAGATTGTCTTTATTCAGGGTTAAGGGCTTTTGTTTACATGAATCAGGAATGAGGGTAAAATAAGGATCCAGACCTACTACCACGGGGCTGTTTTTTGCGCGGATAGTAGCGATAAGGCGGTCGGCAAAATTTTCCATGTTGTACAAGACGGGGACTAAATTTTAATAGCCTTGAGCAGTTAAAGCGCTAAAAAATTTTTAAGAAGTTTTGGACCTTCTTCAGTTAAAAAAGATTCCGGATGAAACTGAACTCCCTCCAACGGATATTCCTTATGGCGTATACCCATAATTTCATCATCATCTGCCCTGGCAGTGACCTCAAGACAATCAGGTAATGAGTCGCTTTTGACCGTAAGAGAATGATAACGTGTTGCTACAAAGGGATTGGGAAGTCCTTTGTAAATAGTTTTGCCATCATGAGTGATCATGGATGTCTTGCCATGCATAAGCCTGCGTGCACGGATCACATCTGCGCCATAGGTATAAGCAATACACTGGTGACCGAGACAGACTCCGAGGATAGGTATTTTACCGGAGAAGCGCTTTATAATATCATTCGAGATGCCTGCTTCCTTAGGTGTGCAAGGTCCGGGTGATATAATGATATGGTTAGGCATCTTTTCTTCAATTTTTTTAAGATTGACCTTGTCATTCCTAAAGACTTCCATTCTTGCACCAAATGCGCCTATTTGTTGCACAAGATTATACGTGAAGGAGTCGTAATTATCGATAATGATTACCATAGTATATTTCTTCTTTCCTTAGCGTTTTGATATTAACAAAATAAGGTATGAATATCAAAGATATTTTTTCATGAATAAATAAATAAGACAAGTTGTAACACCTATTTACAATAGATCTATACCCTAAAAATAACTTGACAATATTGTTTTTTTTGTTAAAATTTTCTTTAAAGATTCATTAGTTATTCAATTTAGGGAAAAAATAGATGCGCTATTTCTAAAGGATTTTTAAGTAGTTGTAAACCAGGCAAGAGAAGATTTTAAGACTACAAGAGTGGGGTAACCCACTTTTTTGTTTTAATGTTTGGGAATTTTTAAGGATTTAAAGTTCTTTGCCTGTTCTGGATAGGAGATTTCAATGAGTTGTCGAGTCGTCCTGATACTATACTCTATGAGTTGTTTTCCTTCTGGTCAAAGCGAAGAAGCTGTTTACCTTGTAGTATAATTATTTAAATTGTATAAAGGCATTTATGGACAAGGAAAGTTTACTACGTTTAGTAGATAGTTTACATAGGGATAAGGAAATTGCCAAGGATGTTGTTTTCCAGGGTATAGAAGCTGCTTTGACTACTGCTGCGCGAAAACATTTTAAATCTCAGAATACCATTTCCATCCAAATTGATAGAAATACTGGGGAGATTATAGCTATGGAGGGCGATCATAAAATCGATCCTTCTGAGTTAGGCAGGATAACAGCACAAACTGCTAAACAAGTTATTATCCAAAAGATACGAGAGGCTGAACGGGATGTGATATACGAGGACTTTACCAGCCGGAAGAGTACTATTGTCAGTGGCACAGTGCAAAGATTCGAAGGTTCTACAATGGTTGTGAATCTTGGCAAAACGGAAAGTATTTTGCACAAGCCAGAACAAATTGCTGATGAGCATTATAATACGGGTGAACGGATCAGAGCAATTGTTCTCGATGTTAAGAAAGCAGGAGCACGGGTAAAGATATTACTCTCAAGAGCGCATCCTGATTTTGTTCGCAGGCTTTTTGAGCTGGAAGTACCTGAAATTGCAGAAGGTACAATTGAGATTAAATCTCTCGCAAGAGAGCCGGGACACAGGACCAAAATTGCTGTGGCTTCGAGTGATCCAAATGTGGATAGCGTCGGCGCATGTGTTGGTGTACGCGGGGCTCGGATCAAGAATATTGTTGATGAGTTGAATGGTGAGAAGATTGATATTATCAGATGGTGTGATGAGCCAGAACTCTTGTTGCCGAATGCATTGAAACCTGCAGAAGTTTCCGGGATTATTCTTTCTGCAGAAAATAAGGTTGCAACGATTGTGGTACCAAATGATCAGCTTTCTTTAGCGATTGGGAAAAGAGGGCAAAATGTGCGCCTTGCAGCTCGTTTAACTTCCTG
The DNA here is from genome assembly GCA_005524015.1 of Candidatus Jettenia ecosi. GTDB lineage: Bacteria > Planctomycetota > Brocadiia > Brocadiales > Brocadiaceae > Jettenia > Jettenia ecosi. The sequence continues at coordinate 10,320 of SULG01000017.1, read as the reverse complement.
GGATATTGACATCATAACAGAATCAGAACTTGAAGAGAGGCAAAAATCTCATGCTGTAGAACTTACAGAAGTTGCCGAAACAAATAAAATGCCCTCAAGTGATTTACCTGCGAAACATGAAATATCTCCCGACAATATTGAAACGAGTGATAAAAAAGAGGAATCTTAATTCTATATATTAGAAAATTACGTTATATTTTAGGAGTTTAGATGGAAAAAATTCGGATCAGTTCACTTGCAAAAGAACTAGGAGTAAAGAGTAGCCTGTTGATTGATAAGTGCCATGAGAGAGGGCTCACTCATATTACTCACCATGCAAATACGCTGGTGCCTGAGCAAGCAGAAATGATACGGCAACTGTTCCAGCCAAGCACAAAGGTAACTCCTGCAGAAGAGCCTAAAGTAAAAGAAACGGCGCCGCCACCAATTGTTGAACAAAAGAAAGAAGTCAAGACAGCGCCACAGACAGGTAATGTTGTTAAAGTTGTTCAACCAAACAAAGTTGTTACCGTTCACAGGGGAAGTGCTCCTGCGCAAAAACAGGTTGTAAGGGTAACACCCGTAAAATCATATTGGAAAAAGAAGCATCCGTCGGGTAGTATATCCCCTAAAAGGAGAGAACGTTTAGAGGAAGCTGCAGAAGTAAAAAAACCGATAATTAAGGAGAAAGAAACAAAGGTTATTATGGAATCACCAATAACGGTAAAAGACCTTTCCTCCAAATTGGGGATACGCGCAAACGAAATTATAACAAAACTACTTCTTGAGCATAATATTCGTGTAACAATTAACCAAATCTTAAAAGAAGATATTGTTCGCTTGTTAGGCATCGAGTATGGAATCGAAATTGAGATTAGAAAACGGGAGGTTGTTGAGGAACATAATTTTATAGCTGAGCATGTATCCACAAAAGTAGAGGATATGATATATCGTGCGCCAATTGTGACTTTTTTAGGGCACGTTGACCACGGGAAGACATCGCTTCTCGACAGTATCCGGCAAACAGATGTAGCTGCCGGAGAAATAGGCGGTATTACGCAACATATAGGAGCATATAAAGTAGAAATGAACGGGAAGCATGTGGTGTTTCTGGATACTCCGGGTCATGAGGCCTTTACCGCAATGCGGGCAAGAGGAGCGAATATTACTGATGTGGCGGTGCTTGTTGTGGCAGCTGATGACGGAGTGATGCCTCAAACAGAGGAGGCGTTAAACCATGCCAAGGCTGCTAATGTGCCGATTGTTGTAGCGGTGAACAAAATTGATAAACCAGGCGCCAATCCTATGAGAGTCAAACAGCAGCTTGCAGGGCTGGATTTAATCCCCGAAGAATGGGGTGGAAAAACTCAATTTGTTGAAACTTCTGCTATAACAAAAAAAGGAATTGATACCCTTCTCGAAAGGCTTCTATTAGAATCCGAAATTCTTGAATTAAAAGCAAACCCTAAAAATCCTGCGCGCGGTGTGGTATTAGAGGCGCATTTGAGTGAGGGACGGGGTGTTGTTGCCAGTGTCCTGATACAGGACGGCACCCTGCATCAGGGAGATATAATTCTCTGTGGTAAAACATTTGGCAGGGCTCGTCTCATGACAAATGAAAGAGGTGTTGAGCTCAAAGAGGCTGGCCCGGCGGTTCCTGTATCTGTTTCAGATTTTTCTGAGGTTCCCGAAGCTGGAGATAAATTCTTCGTAGTCAGCGATATACAGAAGGCAAGGGAAATCGCTCAGGAGAGGCAAAAGAAGGAACGAGAGACCTCTTTAATGAAATTTCAGCATGTTACCTTGGATAGCCTTTACTCCAGAATTGCCGAAGGAAAGGTAAAAGAGATTAAAGTGATACTAAAGGCAGACTATAAAGGTTCCGTTGAAGTGTTGAAAAAGGCTTTAGAAGGGCTCTCAACCCCAGAAATTAAAGTGAAAATTTTACACTGTGGTGTAGGGGGGATTACGGAATCAGATGTGCTTCTTGCGGATGCATCGGATGCATTTGTGATTGGTTTCTATGTGACAACTGAAGATAAGGCTCGTATATTAGCAGAAGAAAAAGGAGTTGAGGTCAGACTTTACAAAATTATCTATGATGCTACGAACGAAATAAAGGCCGCAATGGAAGGTATGTTAGAACCAGAAACTAAAGAGGTTGTTCTTGGGCAAGTTGAAATACGACTTGTTTACAATATCTCGAAGATTGGCAATGTTGCTGGTTGTTATGTGAAATCTGGTAAAATTACCAGAAACGCTTCTGTTCGCTTGATTCGTGATAGTATTATTATTTATGATGGAAAGTTAGAATCTCTAAAGATAGTTAAAGACGATGTGAGAGAAGTTAGAGCGGGTCACGAATGCGGAATAAAGATTGCAAATTATGATGATATCAAAGTCGGCGATATTGTAGAAGCATACGAAGTGCAAAAGATTGCCCGTACCTTAACGGGATAGTAATTGAATTAAATAGTATTCTGTAATGGTCTAAAAGAAATATTTTTTGATACTTTAATCGCAGTTTACTATGGTATGAATCTTGAGTTTTATAAATCTAACGATACGGTAATCGGTGTTGTAAATATTCGGTTGGTAATCAGGAGCGCAAATACTTTAAAAGATAAGCGTCGTATTATTAAAAGCCTGAAAGATCGTATTAAAAATAATTTTAATGTATCTATTGCAGAAACAGGATCTTTAGACCACTGTCAATATTCTCAAATAGGAATTGCAATGGTAGGAAACGACAATCGATATATGAATAGCGTCTTGTCGAATTTGATTAACCTGATCAGGTGTGCAAACTCTGTAGAGCTTGTTGATTATAAACTTGAATTTGTTTAACTTATTCAGCATTAAGCATATAAATTTTAAGTCCCTTATTATGATATTTATTTTTTTCTTCATAAAAAGAAGAGGGAACGTACTATGTCTTCAAGAAGAATTGCGAGATTATCTGAGGTCCTCAAGCAAGAGGTAAGCAAAGCCATCCTCTATAAATTGAAAGACCCCCGGATAAGTTTTATTACCGTAACAAAGGTGGAAATAACACCCGATTTGAAAAGGGCAAAAGTATATATTTCTATATTAGGTGATGAACCAACGCAGAGGAAAACCATCAGGGCATTAGAACATGCTAAAGGATTTATCCAGGCTGAAGTTGGCGCGCATTTGCAAACGCGATATACACCTGTTTTGTCATTTTTTTTGGATGAATCGATTAAAAAGAGTATACATATTTCAAAACTTATTGATGAAGCCGTTAAGGGAAGTGATATAACGGTAAAGGGTGAGCAGGAAGAATGAAAAAATTATGTTTAGGCTTGCCTAAGGGCAGTCTTCAGGAAGCAACTATTGATATGATGAAAAAGGCAGGTTATACGGTCATTGTGAATTCACGGTCCTATTATCCTACGATTGATGATGACGAAATTTCTGTAAGATTGATAAGACCGCAGGATATGTCAAGGTATATTGAAAAAGGCATTATAGATGCTGGCTTAACTGGCGCAGATTGGGTAAAAGAGGCTGAATCTGATGTCAGAGTTGTTGTAAGCCTGATATATGCAAAACAACAGTTGACAAAAGTTAAATGGGTTTTGGCAGTTCCTGAAACTTCAGCAATACATACCGTAAATGATCTGCAGGGGAAAAAGATTGCAACTGAATTGGTAAATGTAACACGTCGATATCTGGCTGAACGGGGAATTGTTGCTGATATTGAATTTTCTCATGGCGCTACAGAGGCAAAAGCCCCTGATTTAGTTGATGCAATTGTAGAACTCACCGAAACAGGTAACAGTTTACGGGCAAATAAACTTCGTATTGTGGAAACTATTATGGAATCATCAACACTCCTTATTGTAAATCATAATGCATGGGAGGATGAATGGAAGCGTACGAAGATAGAAAACCTTGCAATGCTCTTTGAGGGAGCTATCATTGCCCGTGAAAAGGTTGGGTTGAAAATGAATGTGCCAAACGGCGCTTTAGATCAGGTATTAAAAAAATTACCTGCGCTAAGGAAACCAACGATTTCATCATTAGCTGAGGGAGCTGGTTATGCAATTGAAACTGTGCTGGATGAAACAATAGCAAGAAAGATAACCCCTGAATTAAAAAGGGCAGGAGCTGAGGGGATTATTGAATATCCCTTAAATAAAGTTATTCTTTAAGAAGAGATGAATTACTACGATATGGTAAAGCATAGAAAGAAGTATGAGATGTTTTTTCCCCAACCCAGGTAATGTTGTCTTGGGTATGATAGCGTTCTTATGTATTGGTCTTTTAGGATGTAATAGTATTACTGCCAGGCAAGGCGCTCAACCTTTAGACGTTCAGGAAAAAACATACTCTTATTTCTGTACCGGCTACTTTTATATGTTAGAGAAAAATTGGGAAGACGCAGCTCGTTATTTTGAAAAAGCGCTGCAGTTAGATAATTCTTCTGAAAAAATACTACGTCACTTAGCGACCTGCTATTTTCAATCGGGTAAGAATGAAAAGGCAGTTAACTTCATTAAAAAATTAGCTGAAATGAAACCTCATGAATTCAATGTGCATTATACGTTGGCTACGCTCTATGAGATTGGGGGAAAATATCAAGATGCTATTACGGAATACGAGAATGCGCGCCGATGCAAAATAACAAAGTTAGACCATGTATTTTTGGCTGATACTTTGTACAGACTTGCCAATCTTTACATGCAGGAAGGGATGATGGAAAAAGGCGCGGAGTGTTACAAAAGTATGCTCGATATGAAGCTTGTTAATGAGCCTGCAAAGATATATTATGAGATTGGCCGAAGATATTTTGAAAAAAATGATATCAAAAATGCCCTGGAGTACTTCCTTCTTGTGAAAAAGGCTGATCCGAACTTAAATTTTGCACACTTCTATCTTACCCTTTGTTACGATGCACTCAACGATTACTCTCATGCCATAAATGAGGGAAAAGCTTTTTTAGAAAAAGAACCAGACAACTGGATTATGCATTTTGCGTTGTCTGATATATACAGAAAAATACATGATGAATCCAAAAGAAACGAAGAAATTGAAAAAACCCGAGAAATTTTGAGAAAAAATGTAGATGCTGGCAGTAAAAATCCAAAGGAATATTTTTTATTAAGTCAAATTTATAGGAATCAACATAGGATTGGTAAGGCAATTGCCGTTATTGAGAATATGAAATTGATTCCTTTGGATAAAGAAACAAACAGGGATGCCCATTTCTTGTTAGCAAATCTTTATTATGAGAGTCAGGAATTTGACAGGGTAGAAGAGGAGTTATATATGACGGTAAAACTTGATCCTGAGTTCCATGAGGCAAATAATTTTCTTGGTTATTTATTTGTTGAAAATAATAAAAATTTAGACGAAGCCATACTACTTATTAGCAGGGCATTAAAAGTACAACCTAAAAATGGGGCATATCTTGATAGTTTAGGTTGGGCATACTATAAAAAGGCGCAGAAGGAAAGAAAAGATAATTATCTTGTTATGGCGCTTGAAAAGTTACGGGAAGCTGTTCAATTTGCGGAAGAACCTGATATTTATGAGCATATGGGAGATGTCTATTATAGTCTTGGGTATTGGGATGAAGCTATAAAGGCTTTTGAGAAAGCAAAGATCCTCTATAAAGAGATATTTAACCATGAGACGAAATTAAAGAATATAACAGCAAAATTAGAAAAAATAAGAAGATTAATTTCTCTGGAAGAAACGACTTTAAAACTTACGGTAAATCACAGAGAGGTTGAAAATAGTAATCAACCGTAATCAATGTATTAAAATAATTTTGGAAGAGAGAAAGAAATTTGGCCGGACATTCACATTGGGCAAGTATAAAGCATAAAAAGGGCGCTACTGACGCTAAAAAGGGCAAAGCGTTTTCTAAAATAGCTCGTATGATTACCGTAGCTGCCAGAAGGGGCGGGGGAAATCCAGAGATGAATCCAAGGTTACAACTTGCTATAAGTAAAGCACGAGCTGTTAATATGCCGAAAGATAATATTGAACGTGCTATTCAAAAAGGGACAGGAGAGGGGAGCGCAGACACCGAGTTATTTGAATGCATGTACGAGGGATATGGTCCGGGCGGTGTTGCATTAATGGTGGAGATTGTGACTGATAATAAAAATAGAACCCCACCTGAAATAAGAAAAATATTTGAACGATTTGGTGGAAATATGGGAGAATCAGGTTGCGTCTCCTGGATGTTCGAAAAGAAGGGGCTTATTATAATAAATAGTGATACCCTCAATGAAGATGACTTGATGATGCTGACTTTGGAAGCAGGTGCAGAGGATCTGCAAAAGGTAGGTGACGCCTTTCAGGTAATCTGTTCACAAGCAGACTTGTACAACATTAAGGATGCAATTGAAAATAAAAACATAACAGTCCAAACCGCGGAACTCAGCTGGATACCTAAAAATAGCGTTGATTTAGATGAAACTGCAGGCCGCAAAGTATTGGGACTTATGGAGGCGCTTGAAGAACATGATGATGTGCAAAACGTATATTCTAATTTTAATCTTCCACAAAGCCTTCTTGCAGAAATGCAATCTTCGAAGTAAATGGTAATAGCATACTCTTTTATTTAACTGATAAAACTTGTTCCTTGTGATGCATGAGCTGAGATAAGGATAGCCTTCCGGTAATCCTGCATAGTATTATTTATAGTCCCAGTCCAATATCTTTGGTTATGTATTGCAAGCTTTTTTGTGACTGTTCTACGGAAGAAATCTCAGTTTCTTTATGCGTCTTTGGATGTTTCCTTTCTATATTGAGCAATTCAAGTACCTGATCTCCCTCTAATACCTCTTCTTCCTCTAGCTTTTTTGATAATAATTCTAGTTTATCACGGTTATCATTGATGAGTTTTTTTACCTTTTCATAACTTCTCATAATAATATTGGTAACCTCTTCATCGATAATTACAGCGGTTTTGTCGCTATATTCCTTTTCCTGGACAAGGTCATGTCCGAGAAAGATATTTCCCGATTGTCTACCGAAAGTTTGGGGTCCGAGTATCTTGCTCATGCCAAACCGACATACATAACTTCGGGATAATTGTGAGACCTTTTCGAGATCATTTTGAGCGCCTGTCGATATTTCCTGTAATATGAGTTCTTCAGCAGCGCGGCCGCCGAGTAATACACAAAGAGTGTCAAGTATCTCAGATTCGCTGGTTAGATATTTGTCTTCCATGGGCAGTTGCATAGTATAGCCAAGCGCTGCAGTTCCTCTGGGGATAATAGAAACCTTATGTACGGGGTCTGTATTGGGAAGCAAAGCCGCTACCAGGGTATGTCCTGACTCGTGAATAGCAACAGTCCTTTTTTCACCACTGCTCATAATCCTGCTCTTTCTTTCCGGACCAGCTAACACCCTGTCGATGGAAGATTCTAATTCCTCCATGCCTACGTCAGTCTTATTATACCTTGCTGCAAGCAGTGCAGCTTCATTGATAACGTTGGCTAAATCTGCCCCGGAAAAGCCAGGCGTGCGTTTTGCGATAACCTTTAAACTAATATTGGAAGCCAGCTTTATATTCTTGGCATGGACTGACAAAATAGCCTCCCGTCCAATAAGATCCGGTCTATCAACGGTTACTTGCCGGTCAAAACGACCTGGACGAAGCAATGCGCTATCCAGGACGTCAGGTCGGTTCGTTGCTGCTATTATAATGACTCCCTTTTGTGAATTGAAACCGTCCATTTCTGCAAGGAGTTGATTAAGAGTTTGTTCGCGCTCATCATGGCCGCCGCCTAATCCTGTGCCCCTTTGCCGGCCAACGCTATCGATTTCGTCAATGAAGACAATACACGGGGCTTTTTCTTTTGCTTGTTCAAACATGTCCCGCACCCTTGCTGCGCCCATTCCAACAAACATTTCGACAAAGTCTGATCCACTAATCGAAAAAAAAGGTACTCCTGCTTCTCCGGCGACGGCCCTGGCAAGTAATGTTTTTCCTGTTCCCGGAGGACCAATGAGAAGTACCCCTTTAGGAATTTTTCCCCCTAGCTTTTGAAATCGTTCAGGGAAAGAGAGAAAATCTATGATTTCTTTTAATTCTTCTTTTGCTTCGTCACATCCTGCAACATCTATAAAAGTAGTCTTCTGCGAGCCATTGTCCGAATATAATTTAATTTTTGCCTTTCCAAAAGACATAAAAGGTGAGCCCATCCCGCCAACTTTTTTGAAGAGAAAAAACCAGCCTAATGCCATAATACCGAAGGGGAACACCCACCACATCAAGATATTTTTAAGAAAGTTATTTTCGGCTGTGCCTTTAAATCGAACCTTTTGTGATTCGAGTTCGTTGACAAGCTCTTTGTCGTGTATTGGTACGGTAGCAAATGCAATTTTCTGTTCTTTACCAGTTTCTTCAGGAGATGATTTTTTATAATGGCCGCGGATAAGATTAGCTCCTACGGAACAATCGGATATATAACCATTCTTCAGATATAACCGGAATTGGCTATAAGACAGTTCCTCAGCCTTAGGGGATAAAAACATCTGCACGATATACATAACGGCAAGGAATAGTAATATATATCCAATAGAAAAAGGTGTCTTTTTAGTTTTGTTCTTATTTTTTTTAAGCATGTATTTAGTGAGATAAGTAAACTATAATTATAATACTAGCAATTTTTTCCGAGAAAAACAGATTAAATTATAGTAAAAAATAAGGATGATGTCAAAATATTTCAAAAGAGATTTAAGTTGATAATAGATAAAAAGATACTATAATATGCGTAAGTCGGGGTGTAGCGCAGCTTGGCTAGCGCGCTTGAATGGGGTTCAAGAGGTCGTGGGTTCAAATCCCGCCACCCCGACCAGTATTTTCAAGGGTTTCAGGATATTAGCCATTTGATGCCTCTCTCAAATTGTATACTTTTTGTATACTTGGTTGTTCTGTCATGATACTATCTAACGTATCAACTGCTTTAACCTTGTGACTCGGTGCAAGGTGAGCATACCTTAAAGTCATCTTTACTTGTTAAATGTTTTCATTCAGACACTACTTATTTAATAATCCTGGAAAGTGGAATTAAGGGCAAGCCGTTAATGTTACGGCTTATTACACTGCCGAAAATCGAATTTACCTTGTAAAGTCTTCAGCTTTCGTTCTGTTTTTTCATAATCTCCCAAATACGTCATCATTAAACTTTTCCATAATTTACCGTGATTAGGAACACGAAAATGCAAAAGTTCATGAACAATTACATAATCGCCTATTTCTTTGTCCAATTCCAGAAGTTCTGTATTGAAGTTCAGGTTGCCGTTTGTAGAACAAGAAGCCCATTTATTTTTCATAGGTCTTAAGGAAAGAAGTTTTATGTCAATTCCCAATTCCCTCGAAAAATAAAAAATCCGCTCTTTAAACTCCGCTTTATCTTGCCATCTTTCCATAGTCAACACTGTTTCCATAACTAAATGTTCTGTGCCTTCTCCAGCAGATTAAATAGGTAATCTACAAAGCCCACGACTTTATCCATGTCATCTTCAATTGAACCTAACACACCATATAAAGCTGTCCTTAATTCCCTTGCTTCCTGTTCGCTTCCCTGCCAATGAGGAAATTCTTTAAAGGTATTTCTAATCTTCCTTGTAGTACAATTAGGGCTTTTCATTTTCTTATCTACCAGGACAGTGTAAATAAATGATGCCAGACCATCAAAACCCTTTGCCTGCTGTTCCTTTTTCCTTTTGACTTCACTTTCCATAATAGTAGATAACTCATCTAAAATTTTCCGGGTTTCTTCCTGCCTATTCTCATACCGTTCTTGTATCTCTTGCGCCCTTACTACAAGAGGTATCAAAGACAAATCATCTGAATTTTCCGCCACATATTTCTCAATGCTCTTAATCAGGTTGATAACCCTGACATTATCGTTCCCGGTCTTTTCTTTAATCTTCTTTAAGGTATCCTCGTCAATCTCAAAGATGTCAAAACCACCCTGTACTTTGTATATATCTACATGTTCTCTAACCAATTGATTGGTCTTTCTTAAAAACTCCCTGTCCATATTTACCTTTTTGGTAAAGGCATTTCTCACAACAGCGTATATTTCAGAGATGAAATTATAGTCTTTTAAGTATGGTCTTAAAAACGCATCGGGCGAGATAATTTCATAGAGAGCCTCCAATTCCTTGTAGAGTTTGAAAAACTCCTTTCTCTTTGACTTGTCCTTGAAATGTTCAATTAACTTGTTAATTTCTTTGTCTGTAAGTAACTATTCAGCGAAAGATATTTTAAAATTTGTTTGACAGGGGATTTGTGATAAAGAGGCATTCGGGATAATTTGGGTAATATATGGGCTGTAGAGGTAT
>SULG01000016.1 GCA_005524015.1 Candidatus Jettenia ecosi | reverse complement strand
ATATGTACATAAAGAGTATCCATAGTGTTTTTCCTTACAATTGATTTGCTTTTTTATATTTAGCCTAAATATAATATTTGTAATTTTTGTAATTGAAGATTGTAAAAAAATTTCTTCTCGTCAATTTTTACATGATACTTATCAAAGCTAAATACCTTATTACAGATCCGGAGACTTGTATTGAACATGGTGTTGTAGCTGTAAAAGACACAAAGATACACTACGTTAGTACATTCGATAAGGCTAAGAATGTTGCTGAAATTGAGAGGATTATTGATTTAGGAAATGCTGTTATCCTGCCTGGTCTGATAAATGTGCATACCCACCTTGACTTAACGAATTTACACCATCGTATTAAACCCACCAATAATTTTACCCATTGGATCTTTCAATTGATAGGGGCAAGGATACGGTGGAAAGATGAAGACTATAATTCTTCTCTGGAAAAAGGGATTAGATTCTGTATTGAATCAGGTACAACAACGGTTGCGGATATCACGAACACGGGACATTCTTTCCCGGTATTAAAAAAGAGCCCTTTACGCAAGGTCGTTTATAAGGAAGTTATTGACCTGAATCCTGATCATGTAAGGAACGTTGTGAAAGAAATTCAATCGGAATTATCTTCGATTATAACCGATGATTTATTCAATATAGGACTATCTCCCCACGCACCTTATTCGGCTTCAAAGGAGTTGTATCAGGCGATAGTTCAACTTGCTCATGATATGCATATTCCTGTTTGTACTCACATAGCAGAGACACGGGACGAAATTGAGTTCTTGCTAAAAGGCGCCGGTAACTTTCCCATTTTATTGCGACAGCTACGGGCACTGCCAGATAATTGGCATCCGCCAGGCCTTACTCCTGTCCATTATCTCAGGGAAACCGGAATTCTGGATATGAATCCCATTCTTATTCACGGTAATTATATTACCGATGAGGAAATTTCTGTGATTAAGTCCTCTGGCGCAAGTATTGCTTTCTGTCCCAGGAGTCATCATTTCTTTGGTCATACAGACTATCCTATACAAAAATTATTACATGCGGAGATCAATGTTGGGCTGGGCACTGATAGTCTGGCCAGTAATGATACTTTAAGCATTCTGGATGAGATGAAATTCCTCTCTCATCATTACTCCATGTTACCAAAAACATTACTTGCTATGGCTACGATACATGGCGCAAGGGCATTAGGCTTGGAGTCGCGGACAGGACAAATCAAGGAGGGTTTTGAGGCAGACCTCTGTGCTGTCAGGTTGCCCGATTTTCATACGGGAAATATGTATAACCAACTCTTTGATGTTTCCTCAAAGAATATATTTACCATAGTTGCTGGTGTTATTTGCTATAATGCACTTCACGATTACAATACGGGTTCTTGATTTTCTGGTGTAATTATACCGCACAGGGCTTGCTTAGCTTTTTTTTACTTCTTTTGGCAATGTACATATATATTTTTCCTTACAGGTCTTATCCCAGAGATCTGGCGGTATATGTCCCACCATTTCCCAATAATTCTTATCAATGAGTGGTATAAGCTTATCTAGTGCTGATTTGATATGAGATATATACATCTCATCTTTAATTAATGACTCGGTAAGCGGACAGGTCTCATCGATGAGTAGTTCCAATGTGCCTTCAGGTGTTAAATTAGGATAGAACGGATACAGACGGCAGGCAATAGGACGATGTTCGTGAATGAAGCATTGCACGCCATCGGTAAAATTACAGGTACTCCCGATGATTTCGAGAGTTCCCTCTGGTAATGTAAGCCTTTCGTTGCATATATGTTTACCACTCCGTTTAAAAATAAATTCGTCCTCATAAGGCAATAGTACGGACAACGGTTTTTGTTCACACCGTCCGTCGCACTTTTCTATGCACGGCATGAAACCAAAATTTGTTGCATAAATTTCATCATAAATCGCAAATAATTTTTCCTTGTCCATATTTCCTGTCTATTTCTGTTAATTTAAAGCCTTAAAGTAATATCCGTACATCTCCGGTTCGTCTGGTAAAATGAATGGCATCGAAATATTCCATTAAAGGGACTGCAAATTTGCGGGAAGTTTTGGTTAAATCCCTGAATTGTGCCACGTTGATAGAACCGTGTGTCCTGATATATTCCTTTATAATTTCTTTTAATTTATCAAGTATTATTGTATGAAAATACAGATTATTTTCTATCGCAATGAGTTTTTTTTGTTCTGCAAGCAATGACATAGTGGACTTGCTGGGGGTGCCAAATTTTGTATACACCTCCTCTGGTGAAGGAGGGGTAAATCCTGCATGAAGAAAAAACTCTTCGATCTTGTTTGCCTTACTCTTATCCTGTGCTGATAATTCGATCTTAAAATCCTTGAGTGATAATTTACCATCAATTACCTTGATGGTTTTTTCCCTTTTTAACGCGGAGAGTGACGCAGTGATAGATAGGGGATGGGTATCTTTCCGGAGAAGTGTTTTGAGATACGTTTCTTCAATGCCAGCTTTCAATGGGTTTTCTTTATGAAATGTTCTGAGTATATGTAAGATCTCTTCCCGTAAAGCAGCAATAGTATTACGATGAAAAACAACACCTTTGCCATCGATATCAAGTTTTAAAAGGGAACCCTTTTTTACCAATTCTGCTGTAATATCAGCAGCAATTGAAGGATGAATATTGGCCTGCCTGGAGATATCATCAGATGTAAGGACAGCGTGACTATTATTCGAGTAGATTTGCTCTACAATATCGGCAAGATTTCCGCTTGCTAAAGTTTTTAGGATTTTTAGTGTTTCTTCTTTAAAACGTTTTAGCCGGGTTGTATTTGATCTTAAAACCACGCCTCCACCAATTGTGTAAGCGGGTGAATATGAACGAATAATAAATCGGTCATTCCTTTCAGTAGTAATGAGATTCTCCAAAAAGATTTGTATACATGATTCTTCACCTGGTTTCAAGATATCTCTATCGAGTAATATAATACGGCCCATTACTTCTGAAGTATTACTATGAAACCGTATGCGAGTCCTGTTTTTTAAGGGATTTTTTTTACTTTTAATCAATTTCAGTGTAGCATCGATGAGGTTTGCAGGTTCCAGATATCCTGGAATAGAAAGTTCATAACCACGCTTTACCTCACTCGATTTAATACCGGTGAGATTGATTGCTGCCCGTTGCCCTGCAAAGGCGGTATGGACTTGCTCTCCCGTTACCTCGATTCCCCTTACCCGTAAGGTCTTTTTAAGAGGTAATATTTCTACTTCGTTATCTACAGAGATTTGACCGCCAAGGATAGGGCCGGTGACAACACATCCATATCCTGAAATAGTGAAAGACCTGTCGATTGGCAATCGAAATACACGATTACTCCCACGGACCTTTACCTGAGTAATGAGTTTTTTTATCATTGCCTTACAGGATTCTATCCCTTCACCGGTAATTGTGGAGACGGGCAGAACAGGGGCGTGCTCTAAAGTAGTGCCAGTCAAAATTCTTTTGATGTCTTCCTGTACTACCTCTAGCCATTCATCTGTTACAAGATCTTTTTTCGTTACTACAACAATCCCGTGTTGAATGCCCAGAAGGTTTATAATCTCGAGATGCTCAACTGTTTGTGGCATAACACCATCATCAGCTGCAATGACAAATAACACAAGATTGATGCTTGTTGCGCCTGCCAGCATATTTTTAACGAAACGCTCATGTCCGGGTACATCTACAATGCTAATCCTGTAATCTGAATTGAGATCCAGATAAGCAAAGCCTATGTCTATGGTTAGCCCACGCTGTTTTTCTTCAGGTAATCTGTCAGCATCAATACCCGTCAACGCCTTAACCAGGGATGTTTTCCCGTGATCGATATGTCCTGCAGTGCCAATGATTATATGTTCTGTATGGAGGGCATTTGTGGATTGTTCCATAAGTTATGTACTTTTTATATCGCTGTCTCGAATTTTCAAATTATTTATCCTCCTTATCTGCGTAATCTGCGGACTTGTTTTTTATAAAATCTGAGGATATCTTTTCTAATGCTGTAGCAATCGTATCGACTTCTGTATCGTATACCGTACGCATATCCAAGAGAACCCGGCCTTGTTCAATCCTTGCAAAGATAGGGGGGGTATTACCCCTGAGTTGTGCAGCTAATTCTTCAGCAGGTATTTTTTCTGAATGGAGAGAAACAAGTTTTGTCGGAATTGTTTCACCCGGCAATGTTCCTCCTCCCATTTCTGAAACACCATCTATAAGTGAGCTACTCAGAGAAATCTTTGTTTCCTGATGTATGATGTCCCGTAATCTTTTGCCTCTCTCTTCAACAGCTCCAAGTGGCGCTAAAATTATCTTGAGAGTTGGAATTTCTTGTAAAGCAAGATCCTCTTCAAGGTAAAGCTTTAACGTCGCTTCCAGTGCAGCAATGGTGAGTTTCCCTACACGAAGTGCACGGGTTAATGGATTTTTTTTCAGCAGATCGACCCATTTTTTCTTACCTGCAATGATACCACCCTGTGGACCTCCTAATAGTTTATCGGTACTAAACGTTACGATATCTACTCCTGCCTTTATGGCTTCCTGCACGGTTGGCTCATGCGGTAGCCCAAATTTTTGAAGATCGATTAACGCTCCACTTCCAAGATCATAAGCAATAGGAATAGTGCGGGTCTGACCTAAGGAAACAAGATCTTTTATATCTGCAGACTCAGTAAAACCAACGATTTTAAAATTGCTTTGATGCACGTTAAGAATAAGTCCTGTATGCTCAGTAATAGCATTGCTATAATCGCTCAGATAGGTCTTATTGGTAGTCCCAACTTCGACCAGGAGAGCTCCACTTCTTGTCATAACATCAGGCATCCGGAATGATCCGCCAATTTCAACAAGCTGGGAACGGGAAACGATGACTTCCTTATTTTTGGCTACGGTATCTAAGGTCAATAAAACAGCCGCAGCATTGTTGTTGACAACAAACGCCGACTCTGCTCCTGTAATCATGCAGATAAGCTGTTCAATACTATGGTGCCGGGAACCCCTTCTTCCGGTAAACCGTTCGATTTCAAGGGTACAATAACTTTTTAATGCATGCTCTAACTGTTTTGCAGCCTTATCTGTAAGCGGCGCCCTGCCAAGTCCTGTATGGAGGATAATACCCGTTGCATTAATAGCATGCTCAATACCACATAACTTCTGCTGAAGAGATATCCGGACTAATTGGCAAATTCTTTGGGTCGATATATCAACGGTTTGGGGTTGTGCAAAATCTTCTACTTCTTTTGATCCCTTCTGAAAGAGAGAAATATCAGAGAAGGGCAATTGGATGGGATCTGATTGCGGTAAGCCTGTTTTGCCGGTAAATGCTTGCCGGATATTTTCTAAAACCTCTCTTATGGTATCAACAATAAGTTGCCGCGGATACATACCTGTTAATGGGGATAGTTCCGGTGACTCGAGAAGTTTGTTAACCGATGGAATCGTCCTGAATATGTGTTGACTCATAGAGAATTCTGTAACCACAGATTATTCAGATTACCCAGATAAAATAATGATGAAATAGAGAGACACTTTTTGGTATTTTATATGCTTTGATATTTACAATAACCTTGATTTTAGCAGCAATTTTATGACATGCAAGGTAATTTAATGTGGAGGTATAGGAAATTCAATTCGCACAAGTGTTTAATATGTTGCAGTAGATGGTACTGCAGACTTTTGAGTTTTTGATGGGATAGAATCTGATGAGCTACTTGAGAAGAAACTGATTTGGTAATTATCTCTTTGTTAATCAAGCGCTATAGCATCCAAGAGATAAAACCGAACAAAATGTGGTGCATGAGTCTCTGGTTGCATGCTGGTATCGGGAATGTTACAGAATCTCTCAAAATGTCATTGCGAGGGGTCTTATCCGAAGCAATCTCTTCTGAAACTTGTAAAGGATTGCTTCGGATAAGACCCTCGCAATGACTGGCGGAGTAGTCTTTCCTCTGTTGAGGATATGTTCGGTTTCATCATTGAAGTACTATCGCTATTTTGCGCCTTCAAGATTTTTTCTTGATCTGGCTATTTTAATACATAGAATAGCTAATAAGTATACTGCTTTCTGCTGATTAAAGAAAAAATGCAAGGAAATCATGCGGTAAGGGAAGGCAAAAGGCTTACTAAAAAGAGAAATTTTTACACAGTAATCTCTATTTTCGTAATGAACGACCATCTTTCCAACACTACGAATATTCCATTGCTTCTGCAGAACTTATATCATGAGAGCGCTGAGAAGGTGAGGCAAGCCCTTGAAGAAATTGGCAAAGTAGGAAAAGGAAATCATGAAGTCATGAAGGCGCTTCAGGAATTCCTAAAAAAGGAAAAACAAATGCCTCTCCGTATTTTAGCTGCCCAAACCATCTCAAAAGTAAAAACGATTACTCCGCGACCCACAGAAGAATTTAAAAAACCAGGTATCTTGCAATGTCCGGGCGCTGAGAGGATCAAAAGGGTAGAGATTATTGACGTACTATGTCCGCACTGTCATACGAAAGTCACCGCATCGATAGCGGGCTTTGAATATGAGATTGCTTGTGAAAATTGTGGGGAAATGATGCAGCGCGATATACCTGAAAGCTGCATTGAGAAGTGTCCCGTAGGAAGCAAATGCGTTGGAGAAGAACGTTATCAAAAATATTTGAAAGGGAGAAGGAAAGAAAAATAGTAATAGTTCACCCCGGAAGGCATAAAGAACGGAAAGAAAACACCTTTTAGTCATTATTACTTATTAATATTACCTGTTCTCGGACAGCCTGATAATGTTTGACCCTATTTTGAGATTATTTTTACACACACCGGCCTGCTTTGTCCCATCTATCGAGAACTGATTGCTTCCCTTCGCTCTTTGTTCGCTTTCCAGGCTCAATTGGGTGATTTGTTGCATGATCCTATCCGACACGGCTGCCACATTGGGTTTGTGTTCTACACTACCCTCATAATTCACTGCCGGTCCCACGGTAATACTGTATACCCCGCGCAGGCACCAATATCCAATGGTGCGTTTTCCTGCAACATTCGAGGCGATGGCATGATTGCGTTCCCGGTTCAGATAGATGCCGATCGGCACAACAGGCACACCTGTGAGCAACGCCAGGCGAGCTGCACCTGTGCGCAGGGGGTGAATACCTCCTTCTTGCGGGCTAACACACCCTTCCGGGAATAGGGCAACTGAGCAGCCTGCCTTAAGTAGTTGCCGTGCTGACTCGAATGCAACCAGGCCTTTGCCAGGTGGCACCGGCACTTGTCCCAACCATCGCAGAAATGAACCTATCATAGGGATAAGGAAGGGTTTGTTCGTGATGAGAATATTGACAGGGTGCGGAAAGATCGATGCCAGGTAGATGGGATCAGAGCAACTAGGATGGTTGGCGACAATTAGCTTCGGTCCCGATGGGAGCGACGTCTTCCAACTGACGTCCATCCTGAGCATCAACCGCGTGTAGATACGGATAATAGTGCGACTCATTATATAGGTCAAATCTTGTGACATGTTTTCCTGGTAGTGTAAAATATTTTGTATAAATTTAAAGGAGGGTAGAAAACAAGAGCATTCCTCTCTGCACCCGGAGTTATAAGATTTCATATGTAATAAACCAAAAAAGAGGGATATCCTGTAATAGAACTAAAATTAAATGTATCAGAAACCAGGGGCATAATCAAGGAGATAGCAGAAACATGCGGAAAGATATTTAATTTAACATGGGATCTGATAATTTATCAGGACGCCCCTAATCATAATGCCTGTTCATAATTGCTAAATTTAACAGCTTCTTCGTACTCATTGCTTTTTAACATCTCGATAAAGGCTTCAAGCCTGGTTTTCATGGCTCCATCCAGACGTCCGGGACGATCACAATCGAGTGTGAGGATAGGGAGTTGGATGTGCTTTCTGATAACGACATCGTGGATATGCCGATGACAAAAACTCTGGACATAATGGATAAGTCCTCTGACATTCCGATGCTTTACCTCCTGTTGAATGTCTTTTAAGCGTGAAAAGATATCATAGGGATAGGTGTATTGGCTATACTGTTCAAGTAAGTTTTTTGTGTGGTAGGGCATACTAAATTGCCTTTGAATTTCATTAAATACAACGTGAGCGCCTATAGAAGAAAGGAATGAATAAAGGTCTTCACCTATAGGAGGTATTCCGACAATCCCTATCCGAAGATCCTGTTGAATGGGACCCCGATCTCTGGTGAGTTTTAAAAACCTCCTGGCGCGTTCCTCAAAGATGATATAATCTCCCATCAAATCGCTCGTGGATACCGTCCAAATGTGGTTTTCCTCTCCTGTTACTGTGTTTTCAGCCCAGGTGAGTCTGTCGATCTCGTGTACGTGTGCCCGAACTGCATCAAGGCATTTTTTCATTTCTTCCGATTTTTTATAATCTACTCCGAGGCTATTGGCAAGTTTTATCAGTTGATTATACAAAAAATCCTTATCCATGTTAGAATGCGGATATGCAAAGGGAATAGTTTGAATACCTTCCGACTGAAATATTTCCATCAATGCCTGATTGTTGCTGCAATCGCCCTGAATTACACTAACGACTTTTTTTATGCGATATTTCCTTACAGCCGAATAGATGCCTTTTATCCAGGCACAGGTATTTCTTGGTAATCCTGCAGATTCGGCATCTTCAACCATTTTAAAAGGAAGTTTATCGCCGATAAAGATATTATTTAGATCTATCGGTATATATCCTGCGGCAAAGATGATTTCAATAGGTATTGTTGATGTAATCCCAATAATCCTGTCTGTTGGAAGTTCTTCCATAATGGGAAGTGTAGGAAGTACATGGTCGTTAAATTTTAGATTCATGAGTTCTTTCGTAATAATCAGATCAAAATATATCTGGTAATGTGGTATTATGAGTAGTCTATGGAATTCTTACAAGATAGTTACAATGACCTGAAAAATTTTTAAGCGTTACTTAAATAATAGTATAACAAATTTCTTAAAGACAATTATATCAATTGTAGGAATAAAAATCATTAAATGATTAGCGAAGAGGGAGAAGATTTCTCCGTTTTCCTAAGACCTCAGGATTCATTATTTTATTTTTAATTTCCCATTAAATTTATGTATCGAAGACCTTTCTGGTTGACTTGTAAAATAACAGGTGATATAAAATATAGGTTTGTATATTGAAACCTTAAATTGTCTTGAGCATACGGGAATTTAGAGTTTTCGTGTTATTTTAGCATTACGATAATCGGGCGTATACGTATGAAAAATGTGGAAATTATTAATAAAAAACCTGTAACTGCAGGTCTTGTGGATTATGAGAAGACCCATAAGGAATTTTCCTGGGAGATTATTAAGAGAGAGTTTGATATAGACGATGATAAGGTAAATATTGCCTACGAAGCGATTGATAAGCATGCCAGAACCTGGCGGAAGAACAAAGTGGCATTATATTGGGAAGGCGCTGATGGTACCTGTCAGAAATATACATTTCTGGAAATGAAAAAACTTTCTGATAAATGCGCAAATATGCTTCGGGCGTTGGGGGTAAAAAGGGGAGATCGCGTTTTTATATTTCTACCCCGTTTACCGGAGCTTTATGTTAGTATGGTAGCAATCGCAAAACTTGGCGCTATTGCCGGACCGATGTTTTCTGCCTTTGGGCCAGATGCCGTTCGTGATCGGTTACAGAATAGTGAGGCCAAGGTATTAATTACCACGCCTGAACTAAAAGAGCGTGTTGATGCCGTATTATGGGAATTACCAAAGTTAGAACACATTGTGCTCGTCAATCATAAAGAGGATGAAGAACTCGAAGAGGGGAATGTATGTTATAAGACATTAATGAGAGATGCATCCGATACCTTTGAAATGGAGTGGGTGAAACTGGAAGACCCGCTTTACATCCTGTATACTTCGGGGACTACGGGAAGACCCAAGGGAGTAACGCATGTACATAATGACATGGTCTCACATTACATTACCACACAATGGGCGTTGGATTTGAGAGATGACGATGTCTATTGGTGTACGGCTGATCCGGGGTGGGTAACAGGGACAGTATACGGCTTATGGGGGCCGTGGCTGAACGGCATCTCCTTTTATGTTTTTGACGGCCGGTTTGATGCTGCCAAGTGGTATGAAATTATTCAGAATTATAAAGTTACTGTATGGTATACTGCACCGACAGCTTTACGAATGTTAATGAAAGCCGGTGATGATCTTGTAAAAGAATACGATTTAAGCAGCTTGCGGTATATTTGTAGTGTGGGTGAACCACTTAACCCGGAAGTAATCAGGTGGGGTTTAAAGGTCTATGGTTTACCAATCCATGATAATTGGTGGCAGACGGAAACAGGGTCTATTATGATTGCAAATTATCCGTGTTTGCCTATAAAGCCTGGCTCAATGGGAAAACCTTTTCCGGGTATTGAAGCGGCTATTATCGATGGCACAGGGGGTAAGTTATCCGCGGGGCAGCATGGACTGTTAGCTTTAAAACCTGGCTGGCCATCTATGTTAAGGGCTGTATGGGGTGATGAGAAGCGATTTAAAGAGTATTTCAATATTCATGGATGGTATGCAACCGGCGACACGGCATATAAAGATGAGGATGGCTATTTCTGGTTTGTAGGAAGGGCTGATGATGTGATTAACACGTCCGGCCACAGAGTAGGTCCTTTTGAGGTAGAGAGCGCCTTGCTTGAGCATAGGGCCGTAGCAGAGTCTGGTGTAATTGGTAAACCTGATGCTGAACGGGGAGAAATTATCAAGGCCTTCATAGTGCTTCGGGAAGGTTATAAGCCATCGCATGAATTGGAGGAAGAGCTCAAGATATTTATAAGGCACCGTTTGGCAGCACATGCATATCCAAAAGAGATAGAGTTTTGTGCCAACTTACCAAAAACCCGCAGTGGTAAGATTATGCGCCGACTGCTGAAAGCAAAAGATCTGGGATTACCTACAGGAGATATATCTACTCTCGAAGATTAATCTGGCTGAGATTAACAGAAGCATTGTTGTGGAGCAGAAAATTTTTCATGAAGGAGAAATGTATGTCAATGGAACAAACGAAATTTAATAAACCTTTTTTTAATACGGTAGAACCTATCAAGATCAAAGATCCACTTGCCATAGCATTAGGCGCAATGGATAGAAATGAGGCTTTTGTTTTTACTTATACCGACGCGGTAAAATTTGCAGGGCATTCATGTCCGGCAGTTTCTGGTGCATATAAGTTAACACAATTGGCCTTGAAGAGTCTATATGGTAATGAGCTCCCGATACGCGGACAAATGAGGGTAATATTTAAAGGAGGAATAGACTATAAGGTAAATGGTCCGATATCGCAAGTCGTTACCTTAGTTACCGGCGCCGCAGGAGAAAGTGGTTTTAAAGGATTAGGTGGCGGCAGATATAACAGACAAAATTTATTATCTTTTGATGAAACACAAGAAGCGGATGAGGATGCAGTGTGTACCGTACTATTTGAAAGATTGGATAATAAAAAAAGAATAGAGATTAGCTATAGCAATTATATGCTTCCTGCCAATCCCAAAATGGGAGATTTGATGCCATTAGCAGTAACAGGCAAGGGGACTGATGCAGAAATAAAAGAGTTTGGTGAATTATGGCATGACAGGATTAAAGTTGTTCTGATGAATCCACCAGATGGAATGTTTGTTATAAGGGAATTGAAATGATCTGTACCGTTCTACAATTAAGAACTCTGTTAACAGGAAAAATACTTGTAGGGATTTTGTTTGCGAGCAATATTCTGTTCATGATATATGCTTCTGCGCGAGCCGAAACGGTAATTGCTCATGCCAATGTAGTATGGGAAATGACTGATGTTGTAGCACAGGAGAATACAAGCTTATGCTGGAAAGTGGAAAAGGAGGATGTATGGTCTTTTAATCCCAAATTATTTCCAAATGGACATACTGCCGATGGTATTCCCATCGATGCTTTGAAGGATTATGTGCAACCGGGTCAACCTATTGGAAAGCTTTTTGGCAGAATTGGAGATTATGGCAGAATATTTCCTATGGGAATTTCCGGGTCTATTCGTATCCTTCCCAGTGAGGATGGGGAATTCTTATATCTGTCCATGAACGATGATATAATCGGGCTTTACGGTAAAGGATTTAAGGATAATAAGGGAGAACTTATCGTAAAAATTAATCAGGTAAAGGAAAAATAATTCCCTTTGCCGCAAGTTTCCCAAGCAAATATATATCTTGACGAAGATATTTTAAGGTGTATAATGGGACAATATTTATTGGTAAAAGTATAATAAATATGGCGAAAGGGGGTGGAAAAGCGGGGGAACAATTATATGCTTTTATGGTATCTAAATAAATTTTACTATCAAATCAATAAGAAAGGAGAAAGTAGTCATGTTTAAGAAAGTATTTGCAGGGTTAGTGGGTGTGGCATTGGCCACTGGAATTGGAATGACAACAGCTCAGGCTTATACAGTTAAACCTGCAAAGTTATGGGTTACAGCAATTGCTATCGGCACACCGATTGAAGGGGCCGAGATTAAGGTTGGCGATAATACTTGCACAACTGGGAAGAATGGTACCTGTGTATTCGAATTAAAGCCTGGAACGTATGAAATCTCAGTTCATGAGCATGGCGGTGCAACTGCTCATACAAAGGTTAATCTCGAAGAGAAAGATATCCGGTTTATATCCCTGGATTTAGGCGCCAGTGCGCTTCATCCAAGCGGACAGCACTAATCGTGATAATACAGAAAAATTCTAAGTAATATCCTCATTTAAGGCAGTTGTTATCTGCTTCTCTTAACAACTGCCTTTTTTATATTGAAATATGACTAAATTAAAGAAAATACTTTGCCCTATTGACTTTTCCCCCTGTTCTACCTACGCATTAAACTATGCAATTGACTTATCACTGAAAGATCAGGCATCGTTGTATCTTATATATGTTATAGAAACGCACATAAACAATGTGGGAGATATAGTAAAACAAATTGATCTCTCTTTGGAAGATCAACAGACAGATAATCTCAAAATGCGACTTATAAACCTGATACCTGGTAAAACACGGGAAAAAGTTTATGTAGATACTTTTATTGTTAAGGGCATTCCATTTGTCGAAATAATAAAGGCCGCTAAAGACAAGCAAATAGATTTGATAATTATGGGTACGCATGGCAGAACTGGACTAAAGCATATATTAATTGGAAGTGTTGCTGAAAGGGTTATACAAAAGGCCCCTTGTCCTGTATTAAGCATAAGACTTCCAGATCAATTGTTTTCCATGCCGTAGATATTTGCTCACAACTACCTATTCCCAAACACTGGTTGATTACCACCAAAATTACCTGCGCGTAAAGTACTTCTTTCGTTGCAAAATAAACTATTATCTATAACGGTGTTTCCTTATATAGTAGTTACTTAAACACTTGTGTAAATATAATTATTATGCATTGCTTGTAAGTATTTTGCGGTATGCTAATTGCTTAATTTGGATAACACATCTATAAGCATCGTTTTATTGTGGTAAAGAAGTAAATAAAAATTATTATTAAGAGATCAAAACTTGTTCGCAAAAAGATATAATTCAAAATCAGGATCAACGCATTTGAATGCTGATATACAGGCTCATGGAAACATGAGTAAGAAGCATGCATCTCCTGTGAGAAAAAAGAAAAGATGGGGAGAATTTGACCGTATTTTTGATATGATAACAGACCCTATAGTGGTATTTGATACAGAGTTTAAGGTGGTAAATCTCAATAAGGCGGCAAGGCATTTTTTTACGGGGCGGCCACTAGGAAAAAAATGCTTCCTAATAAAGCATAAGTTCGCACTAGCTTGTAAAGATTGTCCAATATGGCAGACACTGAAGACTGGAGTAACAGCAACGAGCGAAATATTAAGTCCCAAAAGTGGCGACCCTATTCTTTTAAAAACATACCCTGTATATACCCGATTGAGAAAGATAAAGGGTGTTGTTATGGTTGGCAGAGAAAGTAGTGACATACCGGTAAAGTGGAAGAGATAAAAATCTTGACAAATATTGCTGGTTTTGTGTAATGTAAGGATACTATTATAGCACATACATGTCAATCGCATGAAAGGTATTTGTTTGCTCTATGTATTTCATAAAATCTGTCTCATATAAATATTTGGTTGCTTTGCTTTCTTTTCTTGTCCTGACAGGATGTTTAAGTGGGCAAAGACCGCCAGTAAGACTTTCTCCCGATCTTGATAAAAGACTTTATCAAATAACTCCATTACCTGTTACTGTAGGTTTGTACATTGAGCCTAATTTGCGTAATTTTGTTCAAGAAGCGCCACTAAGGCAATATGAAGCTGGTTCACCTCGCTATGTTTTCCCGAATTTTGTTTTTCCCATCGGAAAATCTCTCTCTTCGGAATTAGAGGAAATGTCAAAGGTCCTCTTTAAGAATGTAATACCAATAGGTGATTTGCAAAGTAAGGAAGATTTGAGTAAAAAAGGTCTGGATGGCATTTTATCCGTTAGTTTAAAGGATTCAGAAATTGAACTTTATATTGAAGAATCTGTATGGAGAGCTGTTGGAAAACATAACCTTTCGGTAACGGCATCTTTTTTAGATCCAAACCTCAATAAAGTATGGGATTCGGATGTTTCTGTGGAAGGAAAAGGGCTTGATTTTGTAACTTCTAAGGTAGAGTATGAGTGGTGGATAACCACAGGTCCTAATTTTGCTCCGGCGGCGGATGACGCTATTCAAAAGCTTACCTATGCGCTTGCCCAGAAAATTGTTGCCTCAGAAGAGATATCTGATTATATCTACAAAGAGAAACAATAAGTATAGAGAAATATCTTTGATCAAATAAAATTAACAACTATGGCGATTGTATTATTGGTTTCTTTAGTTGGCTACAATCTGAGCTTCCTTCCGAAGGCGATCGAGTAGTTTAAGGATTTCAGCATCAAGTACTTCTAAACGCACTTTCTCCTTAACGCTTGTAAATTGAATACGAGAACCTTCTTTCTTATCAGTAACCTTTATGAGATGATATCCATATTCTGTCCGAATTGGTCCACCCACTTGATCCACCTGTAAGGTAAATGCAGTGTCTGAAAATGACTTTGCTAGATTACTCTTCCTCTGAATAAACCCTAAATCTCCACCAATGAGGGCAGACGGGCAGTTTGAATATTTTCTGGCGGTTTTATCAAAGGCGCTTCCCTGGTCAATTTCCTTTTTAATGTTTTTAATATGCTCAAGCGCCTGAGCATATTCTTCCGGTGTCTTCATATTTCTTGTATCTACGAGGATATGACTAACCTTTACCGATTCGCCATTAAAGAGATTTTTGTTCTCCTCAAAAAACTTCTCTAACATCCTGTCATCAAGTTTGTCATGAAAATATTTTTCAAGGGCAATAGAGTGTTTTACACTTTTTTTGAATTCCATCATATGAGAGCCAATAGATACAAGGACCTGTTCCAGTGATTGAGTACCGCCAATAGTGCCTCTTATCTGATCTATCTCCCTTTCAATCTCTTCCGGTGCAACCACTAAACCTTGCTTATCAATGAACTCTTCCAGCAGGATATCAGTAATTAATTGATCTATGATTTCTTGTTTGATAGTATCCAGAGTATCAGGGTCTACATCCTTAAAGTTACTGAGCCGTTTACTTATGTCTTCTTGTAATATTTTTTTACCATTAACCGTTGCTACAACATCGTTTTGATATTTTTTATCTGCGGAGAATGCAGTTTGTTGAAATAAGGTTAAAGCCAAATAGAGTAAAGGTACTATGAGTTTGTTCATTGTCTTATCTTGTCAAATATAGATGATTTTTTGTAATAAAATTCCATAGGTTCAATAGCAGCTTCAATCAGTTACGTAAAATTAACTATACAAAACCATCCAAAAATTGTCAAATTGAATAAACATACGGAAATACCTTATCCTGGATCTTTTCTTTCTTCGTAAATACTTTTTCAGAGAGGATAAGAAGAGCGGAGACATTTTTCTGTTTTTTCTTTTGAGTATTGAGTGACTACAATAGATTGTAGTTTAATTACACTTGTATTTCCTCAAAACCTTTTAATCGATAATCAATCTCTCCTAGTCTCTGCTCATGTGATTCACGGATGTAGCCTATATCTTTTGGCTGGATACTGAATAAGCTGGCGCCATAGGCATCAACAGCAACCGGGTCAGCGCCTATGATGATACGTCGTGCATGATCTACAGAATTGTCGACACGTCATCTAATCTTTCGCCGGTAGGACCATGATTTTTCAGAATACGGAAGGCGTTGAGTACGGTAAGGTCTATCTTGACGAATTTATTAAGATCGGCAATTTTTGGATGAATATTGGTATGCAAACTGCCCTGGTCTCCACCAATCATACCGAAAACATTTTTTAGTCCCATAGAAAGCCGTGATGTGCCATGCTGTTTTGCAATAGGGACATTAATAAGAACATCTACTTCATTGGCGTATACCATTTCCTCATAAAAATACCACGATTTCAAGACTTTGCCATCAGGGATAGTAAAATCCTTGAAACGACTCTTATTAAGATAAATACCTCAGCCCCTGACTTATAGGCTGCTGTGGCAATACCAATGTTAACATAAGATGGTTCTGGGTTTGCGGAACAGGTATGACCATTACCTTTACTACCGTGAGATTTTATCATGCCTGTTCATAGCAGCCAGTTTATCAATAATTTGGGTTTGCGCTATAGTGAAATAACCATATGAAATACTTTGAGCCAATCGAAGACGATTGAATTAGCTAACAGTCTGTGAGTAATATTTTAACTCCGCCAGGTTTTTGTAACATTTTTATTATCTCAAACATCGTCATAAAAAGCTAGATTTTTTGGTAGAGATTAAAAGAAAGGTTTAACAAGATCAATTCATAGGGTAAATCTTATTGTCTGTTCACTCTCCTGATCTATAAACATTAGCGTGTTAATGATATAAATAGAATTCCATTGAATTCACGAAAGTGATTCCATATAATTCGCATAGAAAAATATTTAGAAAAATCAACCTTACACTTTTGTGTTTCGTTGATATATTTAGTTAAATAATGGGAGGCTTTTTGAATACATGCTTGATATAAATTTTATCAGGAATAACCCTGACAAGATCAAACAGGCTATCGCCAATAAACATGAAAATGCGGCCAGTATTGACGAAATTTTAGAGCTTGATGTACAGCGCAGGTCTACAATCTATGCCTGCGAACAGTTAAAGAGTAAGCGTAACGAGAGATCAAAGGCTGTCAATGAACTGAAAAAAAAAGGGCAGGATGCTTCCGGGATTATTGAAGAAACAAAGAAGATTGGTGATGAAATAAAATCCAGTGAAGAGAAACTAAAAGGGTTGGAGTCTCAAATGAACAACCTTCTCCTCCGCATTCCAAATGTTCCTTCTGCAGACACACCTGTTGGCAAGGATGAAAAGGATAATGTTGTTGTCAAAACCTGGGGAAACCGGAAAGTATTTGATTTTACTCCTCTTCCACATTGGGAACTGGGGCGTATTCTAGATATTCTCGATTTAGAACGATCATCGAAGATTTCCGGATCAGGCTTTATATTATTAAAAGGACTTGGGGCAAAACTTGAACGCGCCTTATTTAGTTTTATGTTGGATCTTCATACCAGGGAGCATGGATATACTGAGTTATTTCCACCGTTTCTCGTTAACCGCACGGCTATGACAGGAACAGGGCAGTTGCCGAAGTTAGAAGAGGATATGTACCGGACTACTGTTGACGACCTTTTCCTCGTACCCACGGCAGAAGTGCCTGTTACCAATATCCATCGTGATGAAATATTCTCATACAAAGATCTTCCTGTTTACTATACAGCCTATACCCCTTGCTTTCGGCGTGAAGCAGGCTCTTACGGTAAGGATACGAGGGGCATTATACGAGTTCATCAATTCAATAAAGTAGAGCTGGTTAAACTGGTGAGGCCGGAAACATCTTATCATGAACTGGAACTACTCGTTGGCAATGCAGAAAAGGTGCTTCAACTTTTAGGACTTGAATACAGGATAGTAAAATTGTGTACCGGGGATATGAGTTTTGCGGCTGCAAAATGTTATGATATTGAGGTTTGGTCTCCTGGGTTAGATAAATTTTTAGAGGTTTCTTCCTGCAGTAATTTTGAAGATTTCCAGTCAAGACGTATTAATGTGCGTTTCCGGGATGAAGATGGAAAGATAGGATTTGTGCATACATTAAACGGGTCTGGCTTAGCTCTGCCAAGAACGGTTATTGCGCTTCTTGAGACCTATCAGCAAAAGGATGGATCTATTGTAATTCCGGATGTGCTTTATCCCTATATGAGTGGTATTAAGGTTATTGATAAAAAGGAATTTAAGTGAATACTGATTTCTTATTTTAAGGAATAGCTCTTTCCAAATATCTCGATACCAATCCATTTTCCTTCTGAACCGATGAGTAATTTTCCTTTGCCGGTAATGAGTACAAATACCACGAGTAAAGGAAATAGTATAGGAATTGCAATAAGGAATATGAAGAGTGTTACCAGCACTACAGGTATCGATGCAACGAGTATAACACCCAGTATTGGGAAAATGAGCATGAATACAATGGTTAAGATACCGAAAGTGAATGCAAAGAGAGGGGGCAGGATAGCGATAGATAAGGCGCCCCAGAATACCTTGCCCATAAAGCCGGAAATCTTCTTTCCGAGCAATATTACCCCACTATTCATATCTTCTTGAGCTATTTCAGGGCGTTCAAATTCTGGCATTTTTTCGGAAATGGGTTCTTCCTGTTCAGGTTGTTCTTTTGCAGGCGACTCTTCTATTGCAGTTACTGAGGAAGGATTATCTGTCGTTATTTTCTGGGATGTTTCTTCTTTCTCCATGTTTTCTGAGGAAACATTATTTACCTGTATTTCCTGTGATATCTCTTTTGTTTCTTTTTTCTCAGGAGAGACAGTATCTGCCGGTAGTTCTTTAATTTCTACCTTCTGAAGAGTATCCTCAGATTCCTTTATCTTTTTTTTCCTTTTCCATATTGCCATATTGAAACATCTTATCCTTTAAAAATTACAGATCTTCATATAAACTTGCAATGGCTTGGGTAGCGATAGCCTCACCACGACCAATGGCATCTATCCCTTCCATCGTTGTTGCCTTTATGTTGACTCTATTTACATCCATACGGAGACATTCTGCTATATTTCTCTTCATTTCCAGTTTTTTAATACCAATTTTTGGTTGTTGAGCAAGAATCATTACATCTATATTATTGATTATATAGCGTTGTTCTTTTACAAGATCCGCAACCATTGAGAGAAGGATTTTACTGGAGACTCCTTTCCATTTTTGATCAGTATCAGGAAAGTGCTCTCCTATATCACCAAGAGCTGCCGCTCCCAATAAGGCATCACATACTGCATGGAGAACCACATCGGCATCTGAATGACCAAGGAGACCCAGATGATAATCAAATTCTACTCCTCCCAGCACCAATTTGCGGTTTTCAACAAGTTTATGAATATCGTATCCAATCCCAAAGAGCATATGGCTTACTTTTTACCATAAGATGCTTGTTCTAATATGGATAGTCTTTTTTGTGCTTTTTTGCATGATTTTGCATCAGGACTATATACGGCAGCTTGTTTATAAATTACTTTGGCTCTGTTATAATCAGCCATTTTATCATACATCTCAGCAGCATGTAAAAGTGCTGGTCGCTTAATATCTGGATTTAACTGGTAACTCTTTATATAATATTTTGCTGCACTTTCATAATCCTTAAAATAAATACTGGCGTATATTTCTGCAATTGCAAAGGCGGCATCATCTACCTTATCACTATCAGGATACTCCTGTAGCAACTTTTCCAGACGCTTAATGGCTGTAATACGGTTTTCTTTACTGAGTGATTTTTTATACATCAAACCATCTTTAAAGAGTATATTTGCACCCTCAATATCCCGTAATGCTGTTCCTGTTTGCACATCTCCCAGCCCTTCATTCGTATACAAAGGTTGTGGCACTTTATCCAACGCATCAAGCTCCCTGCGGGCTTTTTTGAGGCGAAGTTGATTGCCGGTACTCTGATAATGTTCTCTCAATTCATCAAGCGCCTTTCGGTAATTTTGTCGGGATAAGGTGACGGCATAAATTAATTGATCTTCCTCATTCTTTAATTTATCAACGGATAATTTTGTTTTGCACACAATGCAGTACTTCTCATTTTCATCAATATTATCAAAGCAATTCAGGCAATAATTTGCGCCAAATGCTGTATAGGAGACGAATATGAAGCATACTGTCACGAGCAACATTCTTACTATTTTCATGCATTTCTCCATTAGCTGAGACCACTTTTTCGCATAAGGGTTTTCACGCTTTCTAATAACATATTTACCTCAGACACCTGCCTGACTATTTCTTCCCTCTCTGTCCAGCGAAGGTCCCTGTATGATGAAATATTATTGCTAATGTCTTCAATTACGCGGTCAATAGCTTTATCTATTTCAAACTTCATAAATTCTACGAATCGTTCACAAATTGCATCCGTCCGTTTAATAAACTCGTTACGGAAGGTCTTCCTCCGTTTAGGAAGAATGGCAAATCCGATAGCTGCCAATGCCACAGAAATTCCTATAGTAACCGGAGGGGGCACGATCCATGAGAATATCATAATAGCACTAACTCCAATACCAATAGCAAACGCTTCGGTTACTAAAAAGCTAATGAATCCACCCTGAACAGAACTATTTATCCTTTCTGATTCCCGGTCGATATCCAATTCTCTGAACTCTTTGGAACGGGATTTTAAGGCGATTTCTATTTCGTGCTTTCGGTCATCATAGTGACGTTCGGCATGTCCGTCAAGAATGCTTCCAGCTCTACGGTCATATCCTACTTCTTTTTCAATATGATCCCTTGCCAGATCCCATAATGCACGATTGTTTCTTGCCACATAATCTACTACATCGTCGATAATGCGGTCTAAGTCAACTTGTGGATTTAAAAGTCCATATACTTCTCTCTTAAATTTTTCATCAATCTTTTCCCGTCCTACTTTAGAAAAAGTTACTGATTTTATCGTAACGTATGAATTCAGGAAATTATCTAGTTTTTCTTTTAATCGTGAGAATACCAGCTTGATCTCGTCTTTATATTTTAATGTGTATTCCTGCATGTCGTGTTTTTTATTCTTAAGTCGTGTCTCAAATCGTTCAATACTTTTAATATCTGTATTACATTTATTAACCTTTTCAGACAGATTGTGCTGAAGCTCGGTAAAGACATTAAAGAGGTATTTTAGAGGGCTGACCAGTTTAAAGTCGATCTTTGTATCCAAATCCAGTTTATCAAAGATAAAATTTTCGACTTCCACGATTTTACTTTTATCAAGCAGTTCTTTATTTCCTTCAATCTTTGCCCTGTATGCCTCTCTGGCAGATACCGCTAAAATCTTAGGCTCAAAACCCAGCAAACGATAGCAATTTTTTTCCAAAAAGTTTATGATTTCATTGAGTTCTTCTGGGGTTTTTAAATCTATCTTATTGAGAATAAACAGCACCTTTCTGCCCCATTTATTTTTAAGGAATTGTAGAAATTGACGTTCACTCTCCGTAAATGGATGGTCTGCAGAGGTCACAAAAAGTACGAGTTCTGCCCTGTGAACAAAACTTTCTGTCAGGGCTGAATGTTCTATAATAATTGAATTTGTACCAGGAGTATCAACCAGGGTAACATCCTTCAGTGATTCCATAGGATAAGTTGCCTGACATAAATGATCGCCAACTTCTTTAATCTCGACCTTATCGCCATAGGTTAGGAGGGTAATTCGATTGGTTGTAGGCGTTGGACCTTCTGTAAGGACTCGCTCACCGCACATAGCATTAATGAAACTGGATTTGCCCGAATTGTATTCTCCGGCTATCAGGAGATAAAAGGGTTCATTAAGTTGAGCGCGCATTTCTACAACTTTTTTCTCCATATCTGAGGCGCCAATTCGTTCAAAGAATTTTTTAGAATTGTCAAGAAGATTTACGACCTCAGGGAAGATATCCCTATGTTTTGTTTTTGTTGTAATATTTAACATAAATAACCTAATGAAAACCAGATTCTTCGTTTCACAAATAGAGTAGCATCTTGAATAAGGAGAGATAACCGAAGAATCTTACATTGAATGTCCTAAATAATAATAAGTCCTACATTAATGATAGGATGCTTATAGTATAAAATGGTAAATAATGGTAACAGTTTTTTGAGTATAAGTCAAATTTTCTTTTTAAACATTAAAGGCAATGGCATCGATCTCCACACCCACATCTTTCGGTAGCCTTGCAGCCTGTACTGCTGCTCTTGCAGGTGGTTTATGTTGAAAGAATTCTTTATAGATGTCATTAATTGCTCCATAATCATTCAAATCTTTCATAAAGACCGTTGTTTTTATTACCCTGTCTAAGGATGAACCGCCTGCCTCCAGAATGTGTTTTAGATTTTCCAATACCTGTCTTGTCTGAAGTTTGATATCACCTTGTACTATCTCTCCCGTTGCAGGTACTATAGGAATTTGTCCTGATAAAAATATGAGATTACCTATCTTGATTGCCTGAGAATATGGCCCAATCGCTGCCGGTGCAGTGTCTGTTGAAATAACGAATTTTTCCATTTTTTCTCCTTTCTCATGATGATTACCAGGGATTGCTTACATTATTTTGTATATGGTGGGTTGTCATCATAACAAAAGAGTGTATAACCTTTCAACCTTTAGCTTAAATTTATAAATGAATCGTTACTTGATTTTCATGAGAATTTTTAAGAATTTTATATTGGTGCTGTTCTTCTCCTTTTTTAAGTAATACTGTTTTTTCGTTGATTGCTCTGGTTTTTTTTGTTTCAATTTTTCGTGTTTGTCTCATGAATATTTGTTATGGTCATGTATTCTAATTTTTTTATGGGTAAATTCTTCATTGGTTCTGGAAGATAGTAATTATTAAGAATTTCTCTATAATTTCAAGTCTTTATTTCTGCCTAAATTTAGTGTAAATCCCTTATTTTTTTATTTGAATTTAATATAAAATTTCTCAGGTAACCCATGCGTAATGTACAGCTTTTGATAGAGTATGATGGTACACACTATGCAGGTTGGCAATGGCAAAAAAACGAAAAAACAATCCAAGAAACACTTACTGGGGCAATAGAACAGGTTATTCAAGAAAAAATTAAGCTTTATGGCGCCAGTCGTACCGATGCGGGGGTCCATGCCTTTGGTCAGGTTGCAAATTTTAAGACTGTTTCAGATATCCCACCTGAGCGATTGCTTCTTGCAATAAATTTTTACTTGCCTTGCGATATTACGGTAAAAAAAGTGACGGATGTATCAGAATCATTTCATGCCCAATACGGCGCTAAATCCAAGATCTATCAATATACCCTTTTTAACGACTGGATAAGAACTTCTCTTAATCGTTATTTCTGTTACCTGTATGGATTTCAAATGGATATGAATAAAATAGTTACGGCAGCAAGACATCTTATAGGAACGCATGATTTTACATCATTTACAACAAAGGCACAATATGAAAAGAATAGGATACGCACCATAAAGAGTTTAGATGTTAAAAAAGAAGGAAAGTATATCTATTTTACTATCGAGGCGGATGGGTTCTTATACAATATGGTAAGAACTATAGTCGGTACACTTATAGAAATTGGAAGGGGAACGATTATAGCGGAGAGCGTAAAGGATATTTTGGATGCAAAGAATAGAAAGGTAGCAGGGCCAACAGTACCGGCTAAAGGACTATGTCTTATGGAAGTTAAATATGATGATTAATCATGAATATAAATTCTAGAATGCAGACAAATTATTAGATGATTATTGCACTTTTTAGATTTATAAAAGTTCTTACAATCATAACTATCTTAAGTGATTTTTAATTTAGTTGATTGCAAAACAAAAGTGTATGTTATTACATACAACACTGTATGATTTCGGAACATACAAGATATGGCATAAGACTTAATTTTGAATGTATTTATACTATATAATAATTCAGAACTGTATGAATAACATGCAAAAGATAATAATAAAATTCTATTTTTATATAAGATAAAACAACATAATAAATTAAACTCATCTATTATAACAAACTATATTTGCTATAGTTATGCATTATCCTTACCGAAATTTCCAGAGAAAAAAATTCTCTGGCAAGCCTATTGCTAAAACAGAGCTGTGTCGCTTAGCTCTTAAATAAAAATTTTAGTTTATTGGTAGCCTATCGGATGTAAATTTGGTAATTCTTGGAATTGCCAGATATGGGATTATCGTTGGTTTTACAATAAATTTAACAAATACAATATACACCCTCTTGCTACTTTGATTCAAGTTTATCTAAGAAATATCCAGATATAACGGAATCCATAGGGGTAAGTCCTAACTACTTCTATCACTCAGCTACGCGGTTTAAGATTCAAAAATCTATACAACACATTAGTTTTCATCCATAAATTTATCGTCATTATACCTTTATATTGTTACTTCATAAATCTTTGACTCAACATGTAAGAGGTTTAATCCTTTGTTCCAATAATCAGTTACAATTGTAACTAATTATTGGAATATATCAAAAAGCATGCCGAGAATAGAAATAAGCAATGAAGACGTGTTTTTCTGTAAAGTTAAGCCGTTTAAGATATAAAGGCATGAATAATTTATTTATATCTAGAGGGTAAACATGCGACATGGCACAAAAAGTGTCATTGCAAAGTGTGACGTGGCACATTCATCTAAAATTTTTAAAGAATGGAGGTTCTTAATATAATTTGCTAAGTTCCACTTCGCTATATTATTTGTGTAGTTAATTTGGAATTGCCAAAGACTATAACACTTCGCAGTTATTTAGTATTTTACAGCCAAATTATAAGGAGGGGTTATATTGTTATCATCCTATATTTTGAAGTTGTTTAACAGATCTCAGTTTTTTCTATCCATTTTCCTATCTTTCGCCGCTTTAACCTCGGCTCTTTTTTTATCAGCAAACGAAAGATGTCTGGCAGATACGTATTATGTTGCAACAAATGGTAATGATTCAAACAGTGGAAGTTTATCTAATCCCTGGAAGACCATAGAAAAGAGTATCGAAAAATTACAACCAGGCGATACCCTCTATCTCAGGAGTGGAACTTACTATGAAAGTCAAATTGAAATTAACAATCATGGAGAAAAATCAAATTGGATTACCATAAAAAATTACGCTGATGAATCGGTTACCATTGATGGTTGCTACAAGGAATTTAGATCAACTCCTAACTCTCGGTGGGAGGTATACGATTCTTCAAAAGGAATATACAGATCGGTAGATACGTATCCTAACGCAAGGGAAATTTATGGGTATTTTGGAAGCGGAAACGACAACTATCGCCTTGTTCCTTACGAAGATTATGATGATCTTCGGACAAGTAACGAAGATTATACCAGGTCTGGCAGTATTTATATCGGCCCCGGTATATTCTGGAATGGTTCTAATAAAAAGATCTATATCAGACTAAAGCCCAGTAAGCAGGAAATTGCCATGGGATACAATATCCCATCCAGCGCCGATCCTCGTTCTACACCCATGTATATCTTCTCAGACCATGAGATTATCACTTTTGGACCATCAAGTTCTTATATAAGCATTGAAGGTATTAACGCAAGATATCAGAATAATGTCTTTGAATTTGAATCCGGGTCAGATCACATTACTCTTAAGAATATGGAGATAGCAGGTGGGAGGACACCTATTATGATCCGTGGCGATGTTCGTGATATTGTTCTTGATGGTATTCGTGTCTCTGATAACGTTCCTCCCTGGATTGCCTGGAGTGATGTCAAATGTGGTACTAAACCTGGACATAGTCTGCAAGGGACTGCAATATCGATAGAAGATTCAGCGCATGATATAGAGATCAAGAATTGTATGTTCGAAAATACCTGGGATGGAATTGATGCAAACGAGACAGCATACAATCTCCATATCCACGACAATGTATTCAAGGGTACCCGGGATGATGTGGTTCAGTTAGGGTCTGGCTGCTCTGATATTGAGTTCAATCACAATAAGTTGCTTTTTGTCTCAAAAGGGGTTTCCCGGGAAGGGTCAGGTTCACCGCTCAGACCAGGGACAAAGTATATCCATCATAATATTATTGATTGCAGTAAGCCCATGCTCGGTGGAAGACGCGATCCGGATGATTCACTTTCAGAAAAATATCATGGTCCGAATGGTGATGGGATGGTATGGGCGCGTCCGTTTGGACGGCACCAGGGTATTAAGTTTGGCGGAGGTGATCCATGGAAGATATACCATAACACCATTATCTTTGGGAAGGAATTGAATGGTAAGGGGTCAGGGCATGAATATATACTCGAAACTTTTTATCCTGGGTATCCCCAGGAGGTCTATAACAACATCATCATTCAGACGATGGATCATTGGCTGGCGAGGGATTGCAGGGTGGCAGATGGTTCACAGATATGTGATGGGAATATCTACTATCGCTCGGTAGCCGGACCTAAGAACTATTTTTTTAGATCATGGGAGGAGAGATTAGGAAGCAGCTCATACTATTTCAAAAGCCTTTCTGCGTTTAAATCATCAAAACTCTTTGATGCTTCCAGGAAATATTATGCACCTGGCTGGGAGAAGAATGGGACTGAAGCTAATCCTCAATTAGATAAAGATTACTATCCTGATCCTGATGGTCCTGCGGCAACTGGTGCTATACCGTTACCATCTAGCTGGCCTGGTCTCGATGGTGGAGGATACCGGGGAGCGCTACCTCCGCGTTAATCTTCCTTAAAGTTACTTGTGAAATACTCATAAAGCCTCACAGATTGTGAGGGCTTTTATTTTTATAAGAATATATCTTCCTATTGTTAATTTCCTGGAATTATTCAACAAATCAAGAAATTAATAAAATAGTTTGTCATGCTATAGATTTCATTATTTTCCCTTGATTTAGCCTATAAATGCTATTATATTGCAAAATAAAACCTTATAAAATATATACTATGGCACAATCTAAAGATGCGTATTGATTTAGATATCAGTATTATATCGTGTAAGCATAATAATATCAGACGGCTCAAATCCATTCAGAAATTGTTTGAGCGAGAACTTATTTTAAAGAGCAGTCAGTAGACTGGCTATGAGTAAAATTTATTGACGAAGTATTATATCAATGCTCAAGTATCGTCATAACATCGTTCCAATCCATCTTCGCTCTGCTACAGTTCAGGATATTGCTGCAATTCTTGAATTAGAGACTGCCGGCTTTTCTCGTATTGAGGAGAGGTTTAACCAAAGGCAGGTTCAGCATTTGATTGCAAATCCTCGCGCAACTGTGATAGTAGCAGAAGGTAAGGGGCGGGTATTAGGATGGGCTGCAGGGCTGGTACGTCGCCATTCCAAATCAAATTCTGGCCGATTATATGCTGTGGCTGTGCATCCAGATGCACAGGGAAATTACATAGGACAAAGATTGGTTAGCCATATTCTAAATGCACTCGCTGTACGTGGTGCCCAACGTATTTTTCTTGAAGTCAATGCAAAAAATCAGGGAGCTATCAACCTCTATTACAAACTTGGCTTTATTGACCAGGAATATTTAGCTGATTATTATGGTCATGGTCACCATGGCATACGTATGGTAAGACTCATTTCCCCTAATCATTCCGAATCTGATTAGTCTGAAGAGTTCCAAATTACAACCACGTGTTCTTGGTTTAATTCATTGACACATCTTTTAAAAATAGTTATATTCATTACAATAAGTAAGCCTTTTTACTATTGAATATGCATTGATAGTTAATGCAAAAATAACGTATTCTCTCAACGAGTACTATTATCATGTAATACCTGTTTACTCTTTACCTTATGAAAGGTTTTGGTATGATTTCAATTGAAGATTTCTTGAAGATAGATTTGCGAGTTGCTGAAGTGAAGCATGCTGAGCCGCATCCAAACGCTGACAAATTACTTATCCTGAAGATTGATGCAGGAGATGGTCTGGAAGGTAGGCAAATTGTTGCAGGGATCAGAAAAAATTACACACCTGAGGAACTTATTGGAAAACGGATTATTATTGTAAATAACCTGGCGCCTGCGACCCTCCGAGGTGTTGAGAGCCAAGGAATGCTACTGGCTGCAAAGGATGGGGATCAGGTAGTAATTCTTACAACGGAAAAAGACATAAAATCAGGTGCTAAAATACAATAAAAGTTGTTACATCTTTATTTGCAGAAAATGGTAAAATAACCACCGTGCTGCAAGAGCTATATATAACTAATTTCGTATTAATTGATAAAGTTACCATTAAACTTTGTGAACGGTTGAACGTGTTTAGTGGGGCAACAGGCGTGGGAAAATCACTGGTAATCGGCGCCTTGAATTTTATCCTCGGTGGACGCGCAACTTCAGAT
This sequence comes from Candidatus Jettenia ecosi, assembly GCA_005524015.1. Lineage (GTDB taxonomy): Bacteria > Planctomycetota > Brocadiia > Brocadiales > Brocadiaceae > Jettenia > Jettenia ecosi. The sequence continues at coordinate 23,034 of SULG01000016.1, read as the reverse complement.
ATTGTACAGAGTGGAAAAGACGAAGCTACGGTAATTGCGAAATTCCATGCCAAGGATGAGAGTATTTTAAAGCAGATTAAAAGGGTTTCCGGCAATAATACTATTGAAGAGGAATTATTAATACAAAGAAGTATAGATACCAGTGGACGGAGTAGGTGTCGCTTAAATGGTATTCCTTTAACGGTATCTATGTTAAAAGAGATTGGAGAGATATTGGTTAGTATTCATGGTCAGCATGAGCATGAGACCCTATTGCACGGAATCAACCAACTCTATATCTTAGATGACCTTGGAGGGATTTCTTCATTACGGGAAGATTTTTCAGAGGTGCATCAACAAGTTATAGAAAAGACAAAAATGCGTGATGTTCTGAGAAATAATCAGCAGGAACGAAGACAAAGAATGGATTTATATGTCTTTCAGATTGAGGAGATTGATAAGGCACAACTTAGGGAAGGCGAGATAGAAGAGCTTGAAAAAGAGAAGAATATTTTAAATAATGCTGAAAAAATATATACCACAATAACCTCTTGTTACTTGCATCTCTATGAATCTCCTGACGCTGTTGTCTCAAGATTGAAATCCGTTGTCAAAGAACTACAATCCATTGCAAGACTTGATGAGGCCTTGTTAAAGATATTCGATGTCTGTAATCAATTACTTTATCAAACAGAAGATGCGGCCTTTTCTTTAGGGAAATTCAGAGATAGTTTTAATTATGACCCTCAAAGATTAGAATATATTGAAGAACGTTTAAATACGATGCGAAAGTTAAAGATGAAATATGGAAATACGATAGAGGAGATTCTATCATATCATGATGAGATACAATTAAAGCTGAAACAACTTTCTGAAGAAAAAACAACGGCTGAGCAGGTTGATGAAGAGCTAAGAGTATTATCAGATTCCTTAAGACGGAAAGGATGTGAATTAACTCGAAAGCGAGTCGCAACGGCTGGTAAATTAGCCCCTTTGATAGACAAAGAACTTCATGAATTGGGTATGCCTCATGGCAAATTTCTTGTTCAAATAACATCTCCCTTCTTGCCTGATGATGGAAATCCGCAAGCCTCAAATGCCCATAGCTGTGGTTTTGATCAAATTGAATTTCTCATTTCACCTAACCCTGGGGGAGATTTAAAACCACTCAGGAAAATTGCTTCCGGCGGTGAAATATCACGAGTCATGCTTGCCTTGAAGCATCAGTTAGCCAAAGTAGATAAGACTTCGGTGCTGGTTTTTGATGAGATTGATGCTAATATCGGCGGTAGAATGGGAGAAGTAATTGGTGAGAAATTGAGTAGTATAGCAAAGTCTCATCAGGTAATCTGTATTACCCATCTTCCTCAAATTGCTTGCTATGCTGATGAACAATGGAAGGTAAATAAGTTCGTAAAGGATAACAAGACATACTCTGTTATTGAAAATCTATCAAGCGATGCCCGTCTTGAAGAAATCGCAGATATGATCAGAGGCAGTGAAAAAACAGATATTACCAGAAAGCAAGCGCAGGAAATGTTGCGTGATGCGAAAAAGAAGATAAAGAGTAAAAATGTAACGAAGAATAATCTAGCCACGAACGAACACGAATTCTGAAAGAATTCTCCTTTTCTCTTTTTTTTACTTTATAATTCGCGTTTATTTGTGGCTAATTTTTAAGGAATATTCATGCTGGAACGATTGCAAAAGGTATTAGCAGAGGCAGGGGTCGGCTCACGCCGTGAATGTGAAAAAATCATTACTTCTGGAAGAGTAACTGTGAATGGACAGCCCATCACGACCCTGGGTACATCTGTTAGCGCAGAAAAAGATAAGATTTATTGTGATGGAATATTGGTACGGAAACAACCCAAGATTTACTATTTACTCAATAAGCCCAAAGGTTATGTATGTACAAATCGGGATGAGCTTGATCGACTGAAGGCGATTGATATACTGAATAATATAACCCAAAGGATATATACAGTCGGAAGGCTGGATAAGGAAAGCGAAGGTCTTATTATCTTAACAAATGATGGCGATTTTGCTAACAAACTATCTCATCCGAGGTATGAGGTTAATAAAACGTATTTTGTAGAGGTAGATGGCTATTTGACGGACCAGGCAATCAAGTCATTGGAATCCGGTGTTTGGCTTTCCTTTGGCAAGACACGGCCGGTGATAATTAAAAACGTACATAAAGGAAAATTGAGAAGTAGGTTTGAAATGATGTTAAAGGAAGGCAAAAATAGAGAGATTCGTCGTATGCTTGCCGATCATGGATATAAGGTGCGTATTTTACGGAGGATAAAAATTGGCAATCTGTCCGATCATAATTTGAAAATCGGTAAATATCGAAAACTGACCGGACGCGAAGTGGCTCAGCTTTATGCATTTGCTGAAAGAGAACACACAAAGGGTCAACCAAAGGATAAAGATCGAGGAAAATATGACACAGCTACAAAAAGCTAGACAAAATATCATAACACAGGAAATGAGACAGGTTGCAAAAGAGGAAGATCTTGACCCTGAATATATAAAGCTGCGTATTGCCGAAGGCAAGATTGTTATTCCTGTGAATCATAAACGCAGGGCTACAAAGGTTTGTGGTATCGGTGCAGGACTTAAAACAAAAGTTAATGCCAATATAGGGACTTCGGCCGATTATGCTGATATTGTGAACGAGCTGGAAAAATTACGGGTAGCGGAAGAAGCAGGCGCTGATGCAGTAATGGACCTCAGCACCGGCGGCGATCTGCGGTCGATACGAAGAAGGATTATAGAATCAACCGCTCTTACGGTAGGTAGCGTACCAATTTATGAGGCAGCCGTTAAGGCTGTTCAGCATAAACATACAATAGTAGATATGACTGCGGAAGATATGCTCGATGCGGTAAGATTACACTGTGAGGATGGCGTGGATTTTATTACCGTTCACTGCGGCGCCACGAGGGGTGTACTCAAGCATCTAAAAGAAAATAAACGTATTTGTGGTGTTGTAAGCCGTGGCGGGACATTTTTAGTAGAATGGATGATCCACAACGGCAGAGAGAATCCTTTCTATGAAGAATATGATGAGATATTGGCTATAGCGAAAGAGTATGATGTGACGCTTAGCCTTGGAGATGCCATGCGGCCGGGAGCTCTGGCAGATGCGTTCGACCGTGCGCAAATTTACGAACTAAATGTCCTTGCAGAACTTGCCCAAAGGGCGCTTGATGCCAATGTACAAGTTATGGTTGAAGGGCCTGGACATGTGCCTTTAAATCAAGTGACCGCGCACGTGCAATTACAAAAGGAACTCTGTAAGGGAGTGCCTTTTTATGTGCTCGGGCCGATTGTAACAGATATTGCTCCCGGATATGACCATATTACCTCTGCTATTGGGGGAGCTATAGCAGCAGCCGCAGGAGCTGACTTTTTATGTTATGTAACACCATCGGAACATTTGAGTCTGCCCAATCCAACTGATGTAAGAAATGGTGTAATGGCAGCAAGGATTGCTGCTCACGCTGCCGATATTGTGAAGGGTGTTAAATCAGCGTGGGAATGGGATAAAAAGATGTCGCATTATAGGAGAAAAAGGGATTGGCAGGGCCAGTTCAATACCTGTATAGATCCCATAGTGGCTAAAAATATCCGTGAAAGAGGGCGGCCTCAAAATGACGAGGTCTGTTCCATGTGTGCAGAGTATTGCGTATTCAAGCTAAGTGACAAGGTATAGAAAAATTGTAGAGACGTCCGATGGGCCGTCTCTTTATGAAATAAAGGAACACTCCGTTTTAATAAAAGATACGCTAACCTTAAAATTCTAGTATAATGTGTTTCACTATTCAGATTATGGGTCCTATAATTTAACGAGGAGTGTTAGCAATGATAGTATTCATAAAACACATAACGATTGAGGGTCCCGGCACTATAGCGGATTTTTTGGCAGACAACAGGATACCATCAACGGTTATTGATCTCTCCCGGGGAGATAGATTGCCTAAATTAGAGAAAGCCTTTCAATCGGTTATTTCTCTTGGCGGACCCATGAACGTGTATGAGGAAGAGAAATATCCATTCCTGAGAGGCGAGGATCTCTTACTCAAAAGGGTAGTTGAAGAGGAAGTTCCATTTTTGGGAATTTGTTTAGGCGCACAACTTATTGCAAAAGCAACAGGTGCCAGAGTAGCGAAAAATCTTGAAAAAGAAATTGGATGGTACAAGGTCGTATTGAATGATTATGGATTACATGATGATTTATTTAGAGATTTTTCAGAAGTATTTAAGGTATTTCAGTGGCATGGAGATACCTTTGGTATACCTGAAGGAGGAAGAAGATTAGCCTTTTCAGAACTCTGTCAGAATCAGGTATTAAAATATGGCCGGAATATTTATGGTATCCAATTCCATATAGAGATAACAAAGGGCATGATCATTCAATGGGCCGATGCTTATGCTAAGGAATTAGAATCTCTTAAAGGCATTGTCTCTGATAAACAGAAAATGATAGCAGATTATAACACCGTAGAAAAACCTTACATGAAACAAGCTGAACAGTTTTACGTCAACTTCTTTACTATGGCAGGCCTTCTGAAGAGAAAGCATTTTTCTTTTTCACAATCAATATAGCGGCTCGTATTTCATCTCTTTGTAAAGTTGGATACTGTTGTTATTTCAGTGAAAACAGAAAGCCATATTAGGAATAGAGGAAATTACATCCTTATAATAAGACAATTTTAGATTGGCGCTTAACAGGGTCATACTCAGGTAAATTTATTTGGAGGAATTCAAAATGCCGATAATATCTTCTCTCACTGAGGAATTTGAGGTAGTAAAACGGATTGTAGAATCTTTTAAGGAATCTCCGAATGTTATTAATTCTACCGATTGGACTTTACGGCGCAGCGCAGAGAGGTTTGCCTCATTCACGAAATTCGGTAATGTAGCCATTCATTCCACCGTAAAAAATCGTAGCGCGAAGGCAACTGTCTACGTGGGGAATGATGCTGTTCGTTTAAAAACACTCAATGCTCAGCAAAATGAGATTATGAACAATTTACCGAAAACGTTAGCTCTGGTTGAAAACTATATTAAACGAGCGCCTTTCGTAAGAATTAATAGAACGATGGGGAATAATAGCGAATTTTCCCCGAGTTGTACTATCTACGTTTCTATTCAAAGACCTGAAATGGTCCGGCTTGCCTATATGACATGGGCGACTCTTTTTTCACCGAGACCTGATGGAAAACTAAAACAGTATATTGTTTATATCCCCGAGTGGCAAGAGGCGGAACGGCAAATCCTCGTTTTCCCGGAGATTAGTACCACTATTGTGTTAGGAAGTGATTATTATGGCGAGTCCAAGAAAGGGTTCTTGAGAATGGCCATGTGGAATGCCAAACAGAAGGGGATGCTGGGTCTTCACGCAGGCTCGAAGATCTTAAAGGCAAGGGGAAGTGATGGGCGTCTCCGAAGATATGGGATGCTTATCTTTGGAATGAGCGGCGCAGGGAAAACGACACACACTTGCCATACCCATGACTTACATGGTAAAGATGAAGGTATTGAGATACTACAAGATGACGTGGTATTCCTGAAGAAAGACGGCTCTGCTTATGGGTCAGAACGCGGGTTCTATTTAAAAACGGAGGGGCTGGACCCGGTTACTCAACCGATAATCTATAAAGCAACAACATCGCGTGATGCCATCTTTGAAAATGTTATGATCGATTACGAGGGTAATCTTTATTTTGATGATGATACCTTAACGAGTAATGGACGTGGAATTATGATGCGTGAAGATCTCCGTCCGTATATTTCAGATACTGTTAACTTACCACCCATTGATGAAGTTGATGGGCTTATAATTGCCTTTATTACGCGCCGTCATACCGTTGTACCGCTTGCTGTTAGGCTTACCCCTGAGCAGGCGGCTGCAGTGTTTATGTTGGGTGAATCTATTGAAACATCGGCTGGCGATCCAAGACGTACAGGGGAATCGATTCGGGAAGTAGGTACGAATCCTTTTATCATAGGGGATAAATCATATGAAGGAAATTGGTTCTATGATTTTGTTAAAAGGCATGAGCGCAAGGTACATTGCTATCAGTTAAATACCGGTGGTCTTGGGGAGATTATCGAAAAACAGCCAGATGGTGGAAAGATAATAAAGCGCAAGGTGCAACGAGTGGAAATTCCGGAGATGTCGTCCATTATTCGGGGCATTGTACGTGGTACTAACATATGGGGTAAAGATAAATACTGGAACCTTGAAGTTCCTTCATTTATTGAGGGTGTAGATTTATCTAAATACGATGTTGAAAAATTTTATAGTGTTGATGATGTTATAAAACAGGTATCAGATTTACGATGTGAGCGTGTCGAATATATAGAAAAATTCAATGCTTTAGATAAAGCAATTATTGCTGCTGCAAAAATAATGTAAAATTAGTTGACATTTCTTATTTTTTTATTAGAATGTCTATTAGTTTTATATAACTTGTTCCTTATAGAGAATATTTATGAAACTCTCTAAAAAAAGTGATTATGCCCTTCGTGCGATGATTTATCTTGCGATGAATTATCAGAAGGGGACCCTGCAGATTAAAGAGATTTCTGCAAAGGAGAGGATACCACAAAAATTTTTAGAAAATATACTTCTTACGTTAAGAAAAGTAGGCATACTCAATAGCAAGATGGGTCTTAAGGGTGGCTATGAATTGGCAAGGTCACCCGACCTCATTACTTTAGGTGAAGTGATTCGGGCGCTTGATGGGGCAATTGCACCGGTAAACTGCGTAAGTAAGATGGCCTACAAGCCGTGTTCTGAGGAAGTCAACTGCGTAATACGGAGTGTGATGATGGATATTCGAAATGCTATAACCGATGTATTAGATACCATGACCTTTGCGGATATGTGTAAACGTGCTAAGGAATCGTTGGATAAGAAAGAGAACGATGTCTTTACTTATGCAATATAAAAAATTTTAGCTAAATGTCTACCAATATGGTAGATTTTATGGGTTTTTACTAGTCCATGACTTCCCAGATTTGTGTTTTAATGATTTTATAATTTATGAATAAATTGGGATAAAAGAAGAGAGTGAAGATTTTAAGATTTTTTGGTGTTTTGCTGCTTTTGTTCTTTTTTATTATACATGGTATTGCCTGTTCGAAGAAGGCCAATAATTCTGTAATCCGGGTTGGATATTTTCCGAACATTACTCATGCACAGGCGGTTCTTGGATTAGCCAACGGTACTTTTGCATCTTACTTAGGGCCTGAAATTAAGATAAAGACTACCCTTTTTAATGCGGGCCCATCTATCATTGAAGCAGTATTTTCCGGGGATATCGATATTGCATATGTTGGTCCCAGTCCTGCTATAAATGGGTATGTGCGGTCAGGCGGTAAGGCATTCAAGGTAGTTTCTGGTGTAGTAAGCGGTGGGGCGCTGTTTATTGTGAGGCCAGATTCCGGAATGGAAAAGGCTGCCGATCTTTCTGAAAAGCGCATTGCATCGCCACAGCTTGGAAACACACAGGATATTGCCCTTCGGGAATATCTGAGAAAAAGTGGTTTGAAACCTCGGGAGAGGGGAGGGACGGTTAATATCCTGCCCTTACGTAATCCTGATATATTGAATCTTTTTATGAGAAAACAAATAGATGGAGCCTGGGTGCCAGAACCGTGGGGAACCAGGCTCGTTATCGAGGGAAAAGGTAAGATTTTTCTTGATGAGAAAAGCTTATGGAAAGATGGTCGTTTTTGTTCAACGCTGATAATAGTCGGGACAGACTTTTTGCAGAAACATCCTGATTTAGTAAAACGGTGGTTAGGGGCCCATGTTAAAATAAGCCGGTGGATTAATCAACATCCTAAAAAAGCAAAGAAAATTATTTGTAAGCAGATTAAGGTCATTTCTGGAATACAATTACCGAAGGAAGTAATTGATGGTGCCTTTTCAAAATTAGAAATTACGTATGATCCTGTTGTCCTCTCTCTGGTTTCTTATGCGGAGATGGCGTATAATGCTGGCTTTTTAGGGGAAAAGATGCCTGATTTATCAGGTATGATCGATTTGCGTTTACTCAATGAAGTGCTTAAGGAGAAATCGTTGCCGCTCGTGGATGAACGATAAAATATAATTTATGGCTATTGGGAGGAAGTAACGTCGTGTCAGAAAGCATAGGAATTGATAGTCTCGTAGAGTTGGATTATACAAATGTCAAAACCGAAGCACAAACATCTACGAAATTACGTATTCAACATTTATCTAAATCGTTCCAATCAAAGAATGGAAAGGTTTATGTATTAGAAGATATAAACCTTGAAATACGGCAAGGAGAATTTGTATGTATCGTCGGGCCTTCCGGATGTGGAAAGACGACTCTCTTAAACATTGTTGCAGGACTTGAGAAGGCAGATTCCGGAGAGATATGGGCTAATGGTCGTAGAGTAAATGGCGCAGGAACAGACCGGGTTGTTATATTTCAAGAGGCCGCTCTTTTCCCATGGATGAATGTGATAAAAAATGTTGAATTTGGACTAAAATTAAAGGGCGTTAACGGTAGTGAAAGGAGAAATACTGCGATTGAATATCTCAAAATGGTTCATTTGTCAAAATTCCAGAATTCACATGTGCATGAACTTTCCGGCGGAATGAAGCAGCGTGTTGCCATAGCAAGAGCACTTGCTATGAATCCGGAGATGCTTTTGATGGACGAGCCCTTTTCGGCGCTCGATGCACAGACAAGATGGATACTTCATTTTGAATTACAGAATATATGGTTAAAAACAAAAAAAACAATCTTATTTATTACCCATAATATCCGGGAAGCTGTGTGTTTAGCAGACCGGATAATAGTCCTTTCCACCACACCAGGAAAAATTAAGAAAGAATTTTTGGTTGATTTACCAAGGCCTCGTGATGATAATGATGTGAATGTAGCGGAGTATTCTACATGGGTTATGAAAGAGCTGAAAGCGGAGATCAGTAAAGTTGTGAAGTGCGAGATGGATACCGATTCTTGTGTCGAGTGTGACATAAAATGTACAACAGACGAACCAGCAAAAATGGATATTGGTGGAGGGATTTGATACATGTACAGTATCTTTAAAAAAGTGATATTCTTTACCCTGTTGCTTGGAATTTGGGAGTTATTATTTCGGTTGGCAATATGGCCAGAATATGTTCTTCCTTCTCCCATTTCAGTGTACAAAACCCTGATTCATGGGTTTCAGGATCAAACGTTCCTTATAGGGATAGCGATTAGTATGAAAAGAATTGCTATTGGGTATGGGATTTCCATCGTTATCGGTGTTCTTTTGGGTCTGCTTATTGGAAGAGTTCGGATTTTTGAAGAAACACTTGGTTCTTTAATCTCAGGCTTACAAACATTACCTACAATCTGCTGGCTACCTTTGGCGTTGCTTTGGTTTGGCTTGAATGACAAGGCCATTATATTTTTAGTTGCTATGGGTGCTGTGCTTTCTATTACCATTGCAACAGATGCGGGAATTAAAAGTGTGCCTCCTCTCTATATTCGCGCAGCAAAGACTATGGGAGCAAGAGGATTGAATTTATACTTTGAGATTATTCTTCCTGCTGCTCTTCCCTATATCATTACAGGGATGAAGCAAGGATGGTCTTTTGCCTGGCGTTCATTGATGGCCGGTGAGTTGTTAATTGTATGCCTTGGGCTGGGACATCTTTTAATGATCGGAAGAGAATTAAATGATATGAGCCAGGTTATCGCCGTAATGATTGTAATTATTATTATTGGTATTTTAGTCGACCGTTTGTTTTTTGTTAAAATGGAAAAACATATAAGAGAACGCTGGGGTTTAACTAAAGGTTAAAATTACATATCTACCTCTACCGGTAGTTCCATATTTTGCATCGATGCTTGTACCAAAGCTTCACGGTCGATTTCATCATCAGGCCGCTTAATCCGGTCTGCATCCCTTTCGATAAATTGTACACCTTCAGTCTTGTATTTCTTTTTTAAAGACTCACATTTCGGACAATTTTCGGCCGTATATAGGTATTTCATTACCAATCTCCTGTAATAGATTTATTGTATCTATTGTAATAATTCATGTTAAAATGTAAAATGCTATTGTACTAAAAGGTTTAATTCTTTCAAGAGCAATTTTCTTACTATGCTAATGTTTTTGAATCAGACGGGGGATCTTGATAATTGTTTGATTTGAAAAATTTTATGTGCTATATTTCTAAGAATTTGGAAAGGGTGAGTTATGAGATTTCTTGGATTAATTATTGCAGCAGGAGTCGCTGTTTGGGTGTATATGGACGCTAAAAACAGGGGATACAAAACTCTTGCCGCTGTGGGTTGGATGTTAGGGGTATTTTTTCTGATGATTGTGTTTCTGCCGCTCTATCTGGTAGTAAGAGCAAAGCAGGTTAAAAGAGTAGAAATCTTAACACCTTGTAAATATTGTGGTAAATATTACGAGGGTGCACCCTTGTATTGTCCTAATTGTGGACATAAAGTTGGGGGATATTCATTTAAAGAGGACTAGATCATGAATTTGAAAGATCGGATAACAGAAGACTTAAAAACGGCTATGAAGGCACAAGATAAGTTAAGGACATCGGTATTGCGTATGATGCTTGCTGATGTTAAGATTGCCGATACATCTGGTAAACCAAAAGATCAAATTGATTATGTTGAGGTCGTTCGTGGATATTATAAGAAACTCAAAAAAACTCGCGAAGAATATGAAAGATTGCATCTACCTGAGAAGGTAAAGGAATTAGATAGAGAGATTGCAATTGTCGGGGAATATCTGCCGGAACAACTATCAGATGATGAAATTAAAAAAATCGTTAGTGAAGTTATTGAAAGTAATAAGTTTACTGCAAAAGAGATGGGAGTAGCAATGAAGTTAATTATGAGCAAATATGGCAGTGCCTTAGATGGAAAGAAGGTACAAATATATTTAAGAGAAAAATTAGGAAGTTGATAAATTCTTATTTTCCCCCTAAATAATCATCATGCAATCTCCATAGCTAAAAAAACGGTATCCTTTACTTTTGGCTGTTTCGTAAGCATTCATGATATTTTCCCTCCCTGCAAAGGCAGAGACTAATAATAATAGTGTAGTTTTCGGGAGATGAAAATTAGTAAGTAAAATATCAACATACTGAAAATGATAGGGAGGGTGTATAAATAAACTTGTCCAACCAGAAAGTTGTGGTGTTTTACCATTCATGGCAACCGTTTCGAGAGCGCGGCAGGAGGTACTTCCAGTCGCGATTACACGGCTATTTTTTTCTTTCGTCTTCTTTATTTTTTGAATAATTTCTTCAGAACATTCATAATATTCTTTATGCATCTGATGGTCTCGGATATCTTCTGTTTTGATGGGCAGAAAAGTGCCTAAACCTACATGGAGGGTAATAAATTCTATTTCTGTTCCAAGTGTCTTTATATTCTTAAGAATGTTTTGACTAAAATGCAGGCCCGCTGTTGGAGCTGCAATAGCGCCTGTTTTTTCGGCAAATACCGTTTGATATCGTTCTTGATCCAGCGAATATAATGCGTTGCTATCTTTCTTGCGTTTTATATAGGGAGGTAGTGGCATTTCTCCCATTTGATTCATAAGTCTTTTTACATCAACATCTTTATTAAACTCTACATACCATGCGCCATCTTCTGATCTTTCGAGTAAATTTACAGAGATTACCCTGCTATCAATACGTATTTCTTCTTTTTCTCTTAATCTTGTCCTTGATTTTATTAATACCTTCCATCGATTCTCTTCTAACTCTTCTATAAATAACAATTCAATTGAAGCGCCGCTGGTCTTGTTTCCTCGTATGCGTGCTGGAATTACCTTTGTATTATTTAGGACCAATAAGTCCCCATCGGAAAGATAATCAGTAATTTCATAAAATTTACGGTGTTCTATTTTACCTGTATTCCGATAGAGTATCAAAAGTCGCGCATCATCACGATTTTCCAGCGGCTGCTGTGCAATTAAGTCTTTTGGAAGATCATAATCGAAATCGGCTAATTTAGTACAGATTTCAACTGACTTAGGTACAATAACGTTCATGAAAATTATCATACATTATTTTAGATAGCTAATCAATATTATAAGCTCATGAGTTAAAAAAATTAACTTCAAGTATTTCTTTAAAAATGTTTAAAGTATAATACAATATATAGTATATACATATTTTAAAAATACAAATTATTGTATGTAGGGGTGCCTTGATTTTATCCTCTGCAAGGTAATAAGAAAAATACTTCTTGACAAATATCTAAAAAAGTTTATTGTCATTACGGTAAGTGGTATTAAGTGGTGAAAAGTGGGGGGAAAATTTATAAATGTTCACCGGGGAATACCATCACACAATTGATGACAAGAATAGACTAGCCATACCGGCTCCTCTACGTGAAAGTATCAACATAGAGGCAGAAGGAAAGGGATTTTTTATAACCCGGGGACTAGATACGTGTCTGTTCATGTATACACCCAAAGTATGGCAGAATGTCGTTTCAAGGATCGAAAAACTCTCTTTTACTAATAAAAAGGCGCGTCAATTCCAGCGCCTTTTTTTTTCTAAAGCACAGAAAATTCCGGAATGTGACCCGCAAGGTCGTATACTGATTCCTCAATATTTGAAAGATTTTGCTAAGATTCAAAAGAATATTGTGATTGTAGGGGTAAATAGCCGTATTGAGATTTGGGATGAAAAAAGATGGAAGGATTTTGAGTTGGAATATGAGAAAGCATTTGAAGAGATCGCAGAGGATTTATTTCAATTTAACCGTTCTTCAGAAGATGAAGCGGAATAAGTACTCTCCCATATTTTATAAAAGTTTCATGTAATAAAATGGATGATCCGGTAGATAATCCTCCTCACATACCAGTAATGGTGGAAGAGGCGCTAAATTATTTATGTTTAAAGCCAGGACAAATTATTTTAGATGGTACAGTAGGAAGTGGCGGGCATGCAAGTAAAATAATAGAAAGAGTCCACCCAAATGGCCTTTTTATCGGTATCGATAAGGACTTGCAAATATTGTACATAGCTAAAGAATATTTATCAAAAATAAGTAATACTCTATGTAAATTTTATCATGCTGATTATTCCGATGTTGATGAAGTATTGAGGCAAGCAGGGGTTGACAAAGTGCATGGTGTTTTACTTGATTTAGGAGCATCCTCACTACAATTTGATTGGGCAGAACGTGGTTTCAGTTTTTCAAAAGAAGGCCCGCTCGATATGAGGATGGATCGATCAAGAGGTGTCACGGTGCATGATCTCATTCAGAGACTTTCTGAAAAGGAGCTGGAAGAATTATTAAAGAAATACGGAGAAGAACGATGGTCGAGAAGAATTGCACGGGCTATACTAAGAGCAGAAAAAGAGACAGGGATTACTTCAACAAGACAATTGGCTGCTATAATCGAACGAATCGTTCCTATCGGCAAAAGCAAAATTCATCCTGCTACCAGGACATTTCAGGCATTGAGAATTGCTGTAAACAGAGAATTGGATAGTTTAGGGAGTTTTTTGGATAAAATTCATCATTATATGTTTGCCGGGGCTCGTATTGTGATTATTAGTTTCCATTCTCTTGAAGACCGAATTGTAAAGAACAAATTCATAGAAAAGGCGAATCAGGGAATATTTAAGATACTTACAAAAAAGCCTATAAGTCCAGGTGAAGCTGAAATAGAAAAAAACATGAGATGCAGAAGTGCAAAACTTAGAGCGGCAGAAAGGATTTAATATGGGCATAGCACGGATATTGTTGATGTTTTTTATTACTATTATGATGGCAACACTTGTGGTATGGGAGAGAAATAAAATTGTAGAAATAGGATATCAAGTGGCTAAGTTACAAAAGGATTGTGCCGAATTGTCGGAAAAGAGTAGAAAGATGAATTATCATGTCAGTCGTTTATTATCACCTGACATTATTGCCTATAAGATACAGATACTCAAGTTGCCTCTTATTCCCCAGGGAGATTTACCAGCGATATTGGTAGCAAGGCAAGCAAATAGAGAAAAAAATGCAACGGGATTAATAAAAACAAGCTTGACGGAAGATTTATATACGCAAAAAGCACCCCTGTTAAATTGCTGTTCATTACATAATTAAAAGGTTTGATCTTACATTATCCGCTTAATTTATATAATTTATAAAATTACCAACGTGTTGCCTTTAAAAAAACATAGGTTTTGGGTAAATAGTATTGGTGTTTTTTTCATCGCAGTTTTTATCTTCCTTGCTATTCGTTTAGCGGGTATTCAAATAATTGATCATGATAAATATACAAAACTAGCCAAAGCGCAGCAGTGTAAGAAGATTGAGCTACCCGCAAGAAGAGGTTCAATCTTAGACCGGAATGGAAATACACTTGCAGAATCTTTACAAGTAGGTTCTATTTATGCTGACCCTACTGAAGTTGAAGACATCCCTCATGTAGCATATCATCTCAGTAAGATTTTAAAGCTTAACTCCTCAAAGTTAATCAAACTGCTGAATAAAGATAAGCGATTTGTTTGGATTAAGCGAAAGATAGGTGATGAAGAACTTCGTGCAATAGCAAAGTTATCACTAAAAGGTGTCTATATGAGTCACGAATATCACCGATTTTATCCCAATCAGCAATTAGGAAGTCATATCCTTGGATTTACCAATATTGATGAGAAGGGAATAGAAGGTATTGAATTATCATTTGATGATATGTTGACGGGGAAATCGGGATATAAACTCATTTTCCGGGATGCACTGCAACGCCAGATTATCACACCGGACTCAAAGGTGCAACTGCCTAAGCATGGAAATACTGTTGTTCTGACAATTGATGCTACTATTCAGCATATTGTTGAAGAAGAATTAGGGATTGCTTGTGAGAAGTGGATGCCTTCCTCCGCAACAGCGATTGCAATGGATCCGATGACAGGTGAAGTGCTTGGTATGGCCAATTATCCTACCTATAATCCAAATCATTTCAAGAAATATCATTCAAATAACCGGAGAAATCTTGCTATAACCGATTGTTATGAGCCCGGTTCGTTAATGAAACCTATTGTACTTTCAGGCTTACTGGAAGAGGGTATCGTAAGGCCTGATGATGTTTTATTTTGCAATAATGGTGTTTATGAAATAAAAGGCAGAACTCTTCATGATACCCATGGAGGTTATGGCAATCTTACTGTTGCTGAAATCGTTTCTTATTCGAGTAATATCGGAATGGCCAAGTTAGGACTGCTTATGGGGATACAAAAGATGTATCAATATCTTAAGCAGTTTAAATTTGGAGAAAAAACAGGAATTGAACTACCAGGGGAAATCGGAGGTATCTTCCGTCCAGCAAAGCAGTGGTCAGACACCTACTCTCTGGTATCTATTTCGATAGGACATGAGGTTGCTGTTACACCATTGCAGTTTATTACCGCTTTTTGTACTATCCCGAATGGAGGGGTATTACTGAAGCCGGGTATTATAAGATCAATGGTAAGTAACGATAAGAAAATAAAAGAAGAATTTCCACATCCGCAACTTGTTCGAAGGGTAATGAATGTAAATATTGCACGTAATATGATGAACCCTATATTGATGAAGGTTGTTACGGAAGGCACTGGAAAAAGTGCAAATCTATTTGAGTATGATCTTGCCGGGAAGACAGGTACGTCACAAAAAACTTCCGGTGAGGGAAAACGATATTCTCACGAAAAATATGTGGGTTCTTTTATTGCCTATGCTCCTGCAGAACAGCCCCGTATTTGTGTATTGGTAATGATTAATGAGCCTCAGAACGGTGCATATTACGGCGGTACCGTTGCGGCTCCTGCGGTGCGGGAAATTATTCGAAGATCGTTGCTCTATCTTGGTGTTGAGCCTTTAAAATTTCAGATGGCGATGCAATAATTGCGGATTATGTACGCTTTATAGGAGCAATTTAAGGGCAATGGTAACGGCTAAGAAAAGAACATGAAACGTTTTTTGGTTTTGTTACGATAATCATCTTAGTAAACAGGAAGACGAAGATGAAAGACAAAGAAATTGAAAAACAAAATTTTATTCTATGGTATAGTCTTTATGCAACAGAAAAAGAACTGGAAGTAGCTCGTACTACCAACCGGGAAACGCTGGATAGGCTCCTAAAGGAATATGCTGAAGAAGTTGATAAAATCGATAAAACAAAGTGCTTCTACGAACGAATTGCTCAATCAGGAAGTAAACGGACACAGGGTTTTGATGCAACACTAAAAATTGATTATTCTTCATCAGAGAAAAATAACCTATTTGAAGAGGATTCGGCAGCCGGACATGAAATTAAGTGAGCTTTGTTCCTGTCTAAAAAGATACAAATCTTATGATTTTGCAGAGAAGGATGTGTGTGGGATAACACAAGACTCTCGTAAAGTCAAAAAGGGTTGTGTGTTTGTTGCAATCAAAGGTCATAAGTTGGATGGGCATGACTTCCTTATCAAGGCAATAGAAAAAGGGGCTACAGCTCTCGTTGTTGAGAAAAGAAGTGAAGTTGCTTTGCAAATACCTCAAATTATTGTGTCCAATACACGCAAGGCTCTGGCATGTATGAGTAATCATTTTTATAATGAACCCTCTTCCAAGATGATAGTAACTGGCATTACAGGAACAAACGGCAAAACAACGACATCCTATCTCACAAAATCAATTATTGAGGCTTCTGGCAATGAAGCGGGTCTTATTGGGACCATTCAATATCAAATTGGAAAGAGAGTTATTCCTGCTCAGGAAACGACTCCTGAATCTGTTGAAATACAGAGTTATCTCTCACAAATGCTTAAATCTGATATACGGTACGCTGTAATTGAAGCGTCTTCTCATGCCTTATCCCAGCACCGGTTAGATGGTATTCATTTCAGTTCTGCAATTTTTACGAATTTATCTGCTGAGCATCTTGATTACCATGAAAATATAAAAAGTTATAGGGAAGAAAAATTAAAGTTGGTAAAAAAATTAAATTCAGATGCAATTACCGTACTGAATGCTGATCATAATATGAGTAAGTATTTTGCACAGTGTACGAAGTCACGGGTAATTTGGTATGGTATAAAGAAAAAGAATGCCGATGTGATAGCAGAGGAAATCCATTTGGGTCATGATACAACAAGGTTTTTACTCAATTCTCCCTGGGGGAAAAAGACGATCCATCTAAAATTGGTGGGAAAACACAACATTTATAATGCGTTAGCAGCGGCTGCAAGTACTTTGGCACAAGGGTTTACAATTGATACAATAAGAGCAGGCATCGAATCTTTACCTATGGTTCCTGGTCGATTGGAAAAAATTGATTGTGGACAGGATTTTCTTGTTTATATTGATTATGCCCATACACATCAGGCGTTACAAGTAATTTTGAGTACTCTCAGAGAGATAACAACCAGACGCATTTTACTCGTCTTTGGATGTGGTGGAGACCGGGATAGAAAAAAAAGACCTAAGATGGGGCATATCGCAGAGAAATATTCCGATCTTTTCTGGATAACAAGCGATAATCCTCGTTCTGAGGATCCTTGTAGTATTATTCATGAAATTCAAAAAGGGTTAAGCAGTAAAGCTGCTTTTCGCATACAACCTGATAGAAAAAGCGCTATTGAAGAAGCCCTTTTAGAAGCAAAAAGTGGAGATATTGTAATTATTGCAGGCAAAGGCCATGAGCAATATCAGATATCAAAAGATACTGTGACTCCTTTTCATGATCATGAGGTTGTAAGACATAGACTACAAAATAATTTAATAGCAAATTTTAATAGCTAAGGTAATGGGTAAGTATGGAAACCATATCTTTTGAAGAAGCTGCCAAAGCCGTTAATGGGCAACTGATATTTGCAGATAAAAATGCCAGAATAAGAGGTGTGTCAACTAACAGTCGGAATATTCAAAACGGTGATCTGTTTTTCGCAATTCCGGGAGAACATTTTGATGGCCATCAATTTATTGTTCAGGCGATAGATAACGGAGCTATAGGTGTGGTTGTTTCCCGTGAGCATACCCTGGACTTGAAGGGCAGGAGTTCTTCTGTAATTCAAGTAGCAAATACTATAACGGCTTTAGGTGATTTGGCAAAATATTACCGTCAAAAATTGGATACACGGATTATCGGTATTACGGGAAGTAATGGAAAAACTACTACAAAAGAGATGACATACCACTTATTGTCGTGTTTTAGCCCGACGGTAAAATCACAGAAAAGTTTCAATAATTTTATCGGTGTGCCGATAACGATATTTGAAATAGAAAATAAGCACCGGTATGGTGTTCTTGAGATGGGCACAAATGCCCCTGGTGAAATTTTACGTCTTTCTGAAATTGGTAATCCAGAGATTGCTGTAATTGTTAACATCTCAAAAACTCATTTGGAGGGACTCGGAAGTATTGAAGGTGTTGCTCGGGCAAAAGGCGAGATATTAGAGAATATCCGGATCGGTGGTGTATTTGTATACAATATTGATAATCCATGGTGTATTACGATTGCTGACCGGTATAAGGGGAAGTCTGTAAGCTTTGGTTTTAATCATCATGCACAGATAAGATGTACAGATGTAAAGAAGAAAAATACAGGATATATGATAACAATCAATGGCTATTTAGATGTTTATGTTCCGATTCCTGGAGATCATAATATAAACAACTGTCTGGCATCTTTTGCAATCTGCTATGCATTAGGTCATGATCTCCGTGATCTGAAGGATGCCCTTTCCTCTTTTAAACTACCCTCGATGAGAATGGAACAGCAGTGTATAGGAAATATTACCGTTATTAATGACGCATATAATGCAAATCCTGAATCGGTAAATGCTGCTTTGCAGTATCTTGGTGAAATCAATACGAGGAATAGAAGGGTTTTCATCTGTGGAGATATGTTAGAGTTAGGGAAAGAATCGTATCCGCTACACAGAGAAGTCGGAGAGAAGGTGGCTCGCCTTAATATTGATGTGTTATGGACGGTGGGAGAGCATGCATATGATATCGCAAGGGCGGCAAAGTTATCCGGTATGCCGGAAAGGCGGATCATGAATTTTAAAGAAGTTGCGGATATTTCAGCATCCGAAATAAATACTCTGAAAGAGAATGATACCGTACTAATTAAAGGCTCCAGAGGTATGCATATGGAAAAAATTGTTGAGAAATTTAGGGAATTTTTTCTTAAACAGGAACTGAGTCATAACTGTTTTTAACAGAAAAAGGATTGTTGATAAAAAAAGAATGTATCAATTATTTCAAAGACAATTGACTTAAGAGATAATGAATAATTAACGAGGTTAAGAGACTTGCTATACCATTGGTTTTCATTAGAAATATTTGAATCTGTAGCTTTTCGTTTATGCTTTGCTGCTTTTACAGCGTTTTTCATTAGTATTTTTTTTGGTCATTGGTTCATCAAGAAACTCAGATCATTGAAGATTGGTGAAGATACGACAAAAACGGATTCTGAAGAACTAAAACGTATGCATTCCAGTAAAAAAAATACCCCTACTATGGGAGGAACGATTGTAATTGTTGCTATTCTTATCTCTACTTTACTCTGGTGTAACGTTTATAATGGGTATGTCCTTTTATTAATGTTTACGCTGATATGGTTTGGCGCGCTTGGGTTCATTGATGACTATATCAAACTAACACAAAAAGATGCATCGGGTTTAAGTGATATGTCAAAATTTTTATTTCAATCGGCATTGGGACTCGTATTAGGGTTAATTTTATATTTTCATTTTAATAAATTCACGTGGGGTACACAGGTAGTAATTCCTTTTATAAAAGAATTTAAACCTGATTTAGGACCTTTTTACATATTAGTCGTTACCTTCTTTATTGTGGCGATGTCAAATGCTGTGAATCTTACTGATGGGCTGGATGGATTAGCGATAGGGTGTAGCATTATAGCAGGCGCTGTTTTTACTGTTATTGCTTATATTTCGGGGAATGTAGATTTCAGTAATTATCTGAATATTCCTTATATTGCAGGAAGTCAGGAATTGAGCGTTTTTTGTGCTGCGCTTGCAGGAGGAGGTTTAGGATTTTTATGGTATAACTGTTTTCCTGCTCAAGTTTTTATGGGTGATACAGGTTCATTAGCATTGGGAGGCGTACTGGGGCTTGTTGCTATTATTGTAAAACAAGAAGTGGTAATGATTGTTATCGGAGGTATCTTTATTGCTGAGACAATTTCTGTCATCATGCAAGTTTCCTTCTATAAAATGACAAAGAAGAGAATTTTTCGTTGCGCGCCCCTGCATCATCATTTTCAATTCAAAGGGTTGTCTGAAACAAAAGTTACTTTCCGGTTCTGGATTGTTGCAGTTCTCTTGGGCGGATTCAGTTTTATTTTATTGTAAGATTAAAGGAGTTTGTTGGTGAAACCCTGGCATTTTATTGTATATATCATGGTTGCACTCTTAGGGTTTAGCATTGTTACCGTATACAGTACCGATATGGTGACTTTTGGAGTAAAAGGAAGTAGTTATCAATTTATGAAACACCTTTTGTGGATAGGTGTAGGCTCAGGGTTGTTGATAATAACAGCAAGGGTGGATTACCATTATTTACAGAAATTCAGTGTGCCTATTCTTGTTGTGTCTGGTATTCTTCTCCTGCTGGTATTGGCGCCAGGAATAGGCACTGTTACCAATGGCGCACGGAGATGGATACGATTGAGTCCGATGTTTGGCATCCAGCCATCAGAATTTGCGAAACTAGCAATGATACTATATATTTCAAATCATATTGCAAAAAATTACGACCGTATGTCCAAATTCATGTATGGGTTCATAATACCCATCAGCGTTGTAGCATTGATAAGCGGTCTCATAGTTATTGAACCTGATTTTGGAACCGCTGCATTTATTGCGCTATTATCTTTTATTATGCTTATTGTTGGTGGAACGAGGATTATTTTTATTTTTTTTATGATCATAGCTGCGATACCATTTCTTCATAAAATGTTATTTGAGGTCTCATATCGAAAAGACAGACTCATGGCCTTTTGGAACCCATGGGGAGATCCTTCCGGAACAGGGTATCATGTAATTCAATCGTGGATTGCCCTTGGTTCCGGCGGTTTGACAGGCTTAGGGATTGGAAACAGCAAGCAAAAACTCTTCTTCTTGCCAGAAAGCAGTAGCGATTTTATCTTTACCATCATTGGTGAAGAGTTCGGTTTCCTTGGGGTGATAGTTGTTATAAGTTTATTTATATTATTACTATGGCAGGGGTTAAAAATTGTACATTCAGCCAGGGATATATTTGGCTTCTTTTTGGGGCTTGGGATTACCATAATGTTTGGATTGCAAGCGATTATTAATATTGCAGTTGTTTCTGGCATGATGCCAACAAAAGGTATCCCTTTGCCTTTTGTTAGTTCAGGCGGATCGTCTCTTTTATTTTCAATGGTAGGGATTGGTATATTGATCAATGTGGCAAGACATTCTGTGCCAGGAGAAAATTTACCGGTGTCTGTTGACAATATGGACTCTCTTCAGGATACAGAGAATAAGCCGGTTTTCATGAGGATTTATCATAGGATCGTTGCTAAAATAGCAAATTTCTCCTGGTAATAGAGTGAAATTATATAGCGAATCATGCAGGTAAATTATACACATATAGTTGTCTCACGATACATCCTGTATGTTCACTTGTTATAGAGTTTATTCATAAGAGGAAAAAGGGGTAGTGAAAATGAAAGTAATTTTTGCAGGGGGCGGTACTGGCGGGCATCTCATGGTTGGGTTGAGTACCGCAGAAGAAATTCGGTTCCGGTTTCATGATGCAAAAATTGTATTTTTTGGAACGGGAAAAGAATTTGAGAAGCGATGTGTAGAGCAACGAGGATTCCAATTTCGGCAAATGAGTGCAAAAGAATGGAAGAAATCGTGGAAACATATATTTACGTTTGCAGGCGCTCTGTTTACAGGTGTTGTAGAATCCTTAATTGAGATGAAAAAATTGAAGCCTGATATTGTGATTGGTTTAGGTGGATACGCATCTGCTGCGCCAATCATTGCTGCAAAATTGCTTAGTATTCCGTCTGTATTGCTTGAACAAAATGTAATTCCCGGCAGGGCCAATCGATTTTTATCCAGGTGGGTTGACGAGATATATTGCCATTGGCGAGGATCCGTTAAATGGTTCAGCAAGGCAAAGGTTGTTCGTGTAACAGGGACGCCGATTCGAAAGGATATTTTATACAGCAAAAAAATGTGCTCTTCAGAGAAATTTGGATTAAGTCATTCTAAGAAGACACTGCTTATTACAGGCGGGAGTCAGGGAGCACAGGCTATTAATGAAGTTATATTGAGATGTTTACCCAGATTAGAATTATTATCAAACGAATTACAAATAATCCATTGTACTGGTGAATATAGTTATAAAACTGTAAAAGCAGCATATGAACAAACGAAAATAGATGCATTTGTGTGTAGTTTTCTCGACGATATGGGTAGCGCCCTTACTATGGCAGATTTAATTGTTTGTAGGGCAGGCGCAACTACAATTGCCGAAATTACCGCAATAGGTATTCCTGCTATATTAATACCATATCCATATGCTGCCGACAATCATCAATACTGGAATGCAATGGAATTAGTAAGCAATGGTGGAGGGTATTTGTTGCAGCAATTTGATCTGACGCCTGAAAAACTCATAGAACTTATTACCGATCTCCTTCATAATAAGGAAAAATATGATAGGATGAAGATGTTTAATAAAGGGATGGGAATTCCCAATGCAACAGTCTGTGTCGTTGATAATATATGCAGGGTGATTAGTTTAAAAAGCGCTGAATTTATACTTACTATAGGGTAACTTAATACCTCTTGATTAGGCTTATATGGTTCCTTAATCGTTTAAAAAAGTATCGAAATAGAGTACCGGTTGGTAATTACGGTAGATGAGGGGATAATCCGGCAAATTTATCAAAGGGGAAGCGAGCATGCAGGCATATATTGCACCGTTAGAGAATCAGTTTAATTATCGTCCTTCAAGTGGGCATTGTGTATACTTTATAGGAATTGGTGGTATAGGGATGAGT
>SULG01000015.1 GCA_005524015.1 Candidatus Jettenia ecosi | reverse complement strand
AAAGTAATCAATGAGGAATGGGATGAGATACATATAGTTATAGATCCTCCTCTGCTAAAAGAAGCCAGGTTTATCGATGAATGTGAGGAACTTTTAGATACCTTAGATAAAGAATTTTCTTCCTCTCAGGATTTTATTTTTTTATGGGACAAATCAAAGGTTATGAGCAATTTAGAAGATAGTATCTTATCTACAGAGCAAAGAACAAGGTTAAAATACCATATCTTAATGAAGATCATGTACAAGAATACGAGAGAAGAAATAACCAGGAACGGAACCTCGTTTATTCCTCAATTAAGGCAAAATATTTCTGTAAAAGAACCGAATGGCAAAGTTGTAGGGGGAGAAATCTGGATAGGTATTGAACAACTGGCTGATAAGTAAGAATTATTGTATTGTAACTAAAAATAGTCATACTTTTTGCGCTGTCTCAAAATCCTTGCAAAGGTGCGAGCCTAAAGGTTTTCCCTACAGAATTAAAATTCCCAAACTAGAGTATAGGGGCGTATTGCTCTATACGCTCCCTATGGCATTCATGCGACCTTTTCCATTGAAATTCCTGTACATGTACATTCAAATAATATCAATAAACATTCATCAACCCTGGGCGGGTTCAGGTTTATAACCTGAACCCGCAATTTGGAATATTTCCCTATGTGTTTAATCGTGAAAAAGCTATAAGCTATCGACCATGCAAAATATGTGGATTCAATTTACAAAATTGAACCCGCAAGGAGTCTCTTACCATCAAATCCCGAAGGGATGGCATCTCAACGCAGATATACTATGTCACCCTTTCGGGGTTCACAATCCTTTTCTCTCTTTTCTGCTATAATCATGACATCCCTACGGGATTAAGCAAGAATATAAGGAGAGACACAGAATCTTGCGCCTCTACCATTGTGTACATGGTAAAGATTGATCACTATACCGGAGAACATTTGGTTTACAAAACTTCATCTCCGCCATATGCTATCTGGTTTCTATCGTTGATCACTAATCACTATAGCTCTAAAACTTAAGGTCCGCATTGAGATGGAGCTGTTTTGTATTCCTTCAAATTCAAAGCAAAGTTCATCGTTTTCATCTACCGCGCCAAGTACATAAAGCATCGGATAATAGTGATCAGATGTGGGCACACTGAACTTACCTGCCTCAAACCCGATGAACTCATTTATAAGAGGTTGGAAGTCCCGCTTGATGAGATGAGATTTCACCCATTCATCAAACTCAATTGCCCAATTGTAGGGCATTGCCTCAGCTTCCCATCGGATTTTTCTTAGGTTGTGGACGATATTGCCGCTTCCAACAATCAGAATACCGTGCTCACGTAACTGCCTCAGTTGAGTTCCGAGTTTGTAGTGGTACTCAGGCGGTTGCGCCATATACAGGCTCAATTGCAGAACAGGAACATTTGCATCAGGATACATATGCCGAAGCACGGACCATGTGCCGTGATCAAGCCCCCACATCTCATCATCGAGATGAACTTTCGGATCTGTTACTGTAGAGACGACTAATTCTGCGACTTCAGGACTGCCTGGTGCAGGATATTGAATGGCAAAAAGTTCCTCGGGAAATCCGTAAAAATCATGAATTGTTTTTGGGTATTTCATGTGTGTAACCCAAGTACCTTCAGCCATCCAATGCGCTGAAATGCACAAAATGGCTTTTGGATCAGGACAAAGCGTTCGAAGTTTTCCAAGAGCTTGTGTGAATGGATTATTCTCAAGGGCATTCATAGGTGAGCCGTGACCTATGAACAAAACAGGAGGTCTTTGGTTATTCGATATTCTCAAAGAAGAAGTGCTCATATAAAATGGGACAGGCATTGTGCTATCCCCGGTTTGTGTGTTTGGTTTCTATTTCTTTGGCGGTCCCTTTTTCGAGTCTTCAGCTTTTACACCTTCGGTCCACAGACGAATTTTAACTTCGTCACCAACAGCAGGACCAATATCGATCTTATCGTCATAGTTGATGTTGAAGTCCTTCCTGTTCACTTTTGCAGTTGCTTGCAGAGCTGCACGCTGCTGACCCCACGTGTCCTTCACTGATCCTGTGTATTTGCATTCGAAGATTACGTCTTTGGTCACATCTTTAATGGTCAGAGCCGCTATCATCTTAAAAGATTCAGGAGTGCCGGTGATGGATTTGCTTACGAGCTTCATTTCTGGATACTTCGTTACTTCAAAAAAATCTTTTGATCCGAGGTGGTCATCACGTTCCTTAATGCCGGTATCGATGGATTTAACTGGAATCGTGGCGCTCACTCTGGATTCAGTAAAGGGGTCAGCCAAGATAAATTCACCTTTCACATCATTGAACCGGCCCTCCACTTCAGAAACAACAAAATGCGGGACAATAAATGAAATGCGAGTATGAGCAGGATCAACGTTATATTTACCTTTCAGGTAATCAGTTGCTGCAAACACGTTCATGAAAAGGGTTAACGTGAAAAATGCAGTTAGTATCCGTAAAGCGTGAAGCCCTAATCCAATTTTATTCATAAATGAGTCCTCCCTGGGGTATGAATTTGTACTATAAAGAATAATGATGAGTAGCCATTCTGTATATCCGAACATTAATCTCTCCCCCCATTTTTACTTTTCTCTTAAAAAGAGTTTTACACGGGAAGTTATCAATTCAAGTTCATAGGTGATAAATATTGCGTTAATCCTGGCAAGTAAATTATAGAATGGAATATCAGCTAAATTACAAAGTGAATCGCAGAACTTTTGAACCCACTGCACCGGATGGCGATTGAGAAAGTCTTTTTGTGCAAGAAGATATCTCTCGAGAAATTTTAAGTCATCATCGATTCTAGCTTGTAATTCTTTAAAAACAAGGAAATAAAGAAACTCCAGTTCAACACAAAGGTGGCCAGGAAGCTCACGTTTACCATCTCTCTTACTCGTTGCAAGGCAAAAAAGCCTGTAGAACTCAGTTATATCCATCATAATGACAGTTCTTGATCTGTTCCGATAAAACCCCTTCATACGGCGGGCATGATGGCTCTGGAGTACCAACATCGAAGGTCTGGATTAATTTTACTACAAAATCCTCAAAGGTGATTTTCTCCAGGTCATTTTGAACCTTTTTGCTCTGTTCAGCTTGTTCGGCCTTTATAGATTTCACATGAGGAAGTAAGGAAATAGTATCCCATAACCTAGAGCGTGTTATGCACTTTGAAATATCACCTCAGCAAATCTTCTGAGCATGAGTATGGCAAAAGCAAGGAAATGAAGACCAGACAATACTTCAGGCAGTCGCTCATAATCCCTTACGAGTCTTCTGAACCTGCTCTTCCAGGCAAAGGATCTCTCAACGACCCATCTTCTGGGGAGAAGTACAAATCCTTTCTTTGCCTGAGGGAGCTTCACCACCTGAAGCTCTATTCCATGCTCTTTGGCATCCTCTTTTGCCTGATCACCTGTATAGCCTTGATCCACAAAGGCTATCAAGGCGGATTCTCCCGTTACTTCCTGAATCTCTTGACAAAGCTTCTTCACCTGAGCTCGTTCCTGCTCATTGGCAGGAGTTACATGCAAGCCAGAAGATGTCCGAGAGTATCAACAGCCATAGGGATCTTGCTTCCTTTCTTCTTCTTGTGTCCATCATATCCGGCTCTTCCTCCACTCTCAGGTGTAGACTGAACAGTCTGGCTATCGATAATCGCTGCAGAAGGCTCCTTTTTCCTTCCTTCAGCCAGTCTCAGGATCTCTCGAAGATCATGAACAATGGCCTCAAAGACTCCAGCTCTTATCCATCTCATAGCTTGCTGGTAGATGGTATACCAGGGAGGAAGATCATGAGGGATCATCCTCCAGGTGGTTCCCCCTCTGACCATCCATCTCAGCCTATTGAAGACTTCTCTCAAAGAATAATCTCTTTGAGGAGCATCCTCTTTCATCAGGGCCAGGTAAGGGGCGACAAATGCCCATTCAGCATCAGTGACATCACTTGGGTATGGTTTTCTTTTGTTTTTATTTGGTTCCATACCCAAATTATAACAGTTTTATCCACAAAAGCGCATAACACGCTCAAGGCTTTTTTCGGTTTTTCTGGGAAAGAATGGGATCGAATCGTTCAAAATTATCCGTTAATCGAGAATTGATGGTTTAGTAAATTTATGTATCATAATTTGTACTAATTTTGCGCTAAAACTAACCTAAAAGGATAGAATTAATTGAAATAAATAGAATGGATATAACACCAACAACACCTTAGTTTTCAAGGTAAAACAGGAAACCAACCCTATATCAAGGACTTAAGAATTTTTAATATTTCACCTTTATAATCTGAACCCTCAATTTGGAATATTTCCCTATGTGTTTAACCATGAAAACGCTATAAGCTATCGACCATGCAAAATATATGGATTCAATTTACAAAATTGAACCCGCAAGGAGTATTTGGGAATAAAGAAAATTTAAAAAACCATTTTTAAGCACAGCAAAAACTATTTATAAAAATTCGTTGCTTCCGTCTCTTCAACTGGTCTGGCAAGACAATCCTCAATCATGTTGACCTTAAACCGAACGTCTCCGGCATTCAGTGCTTTGATAATAACCTTCCAGCTTGCTTGCGCTTTCGGGGCTAATGTTGGTAGTGGACCAAAACTTACCTTTTTTCCTTCTACGATTCCCTTTGTGGGTCCCGTTGACGACACGTATTGCATGGTATCTTCTAATGTACAGGTAATCTCCGTGTTTGTGCTTGCCTCAGAACCCTGGTTGGTTACCGTTATCGCATAGGTCACAGAATCACCAACGGCAACCGGATCTTCAACGTCTACTACCTCAAGTAAGATAGCTGGTATACCTAATATCTGAGTCACAGCCGATGCAGAGACAGGCTCGGCACAAACAGCCTTTACCGTTGCTCTGTTTATTACCTTTCCTTTACTCTCAGCACGAAGTGTTACACTTACTTTTTTAGAATCCTGAGGTTGTAAAGTTCCCAAATTCCATAAAACATTTCTTCCGGTTAATGAACCTCTGTCGCTAGCACTCATGAACGATGTCTCATCAGGTATGATATCCTCAATAATTGATGATACTGCTGGCCCATCGCCCTTATTGCTTACAACAATATCATAGGTAATCTTTCGGCCAATGAATCTCTTATCGGGACCTGTCTTTGTAATTGCCAATACTGGTTTTTTCACAGAGACTGTAGCTGCATTAGATTTGGCGCTTAATCCACCCTCCGCAGTAGCCGTTGCAGTATTAGTATATTTCCCGGTTTTGTCCGGCTTGAGAGTTAATGAAACCTCACGTGATTCGCCCGATCGTAACGCCCCTATCTCCTGAATTACATTTATTTCACCGGTTACGGTACTTAACCCCGATGGTAAAGTTTCCTGAATCTGAACATCCCTGGCAACACCTGTACCAGTATTGCTCACGACAAAAGTTACTGGTATGATATCACACATCATAACTTCAGAAGGCATGCGTTTGGTAAGATTCAGTTTTGGTTGTACCACGGTTGTAGTAACACAAAATGGTGGTAATTTATATGCAATATCTGTGCAAAAAGGTATCTCTCCTGTTTCCATGGCAACCCCTGTAATTCGAACTACCTTAGTTTCCCCGGGGCCCAAATTTCCTATAAACCATCGTGCAGCACCTTCCCTTGTATTGTCTTTCATTTTAGGAATGGAGTTTTTTACCTTGAACTTATGGGAAATTGTTTCAATCAACTCAACGTCTTTTATGTTCATATCTGTAACATTCGTAACGTTAATGCTGTAATTAAAAAGTTGTCCGGCACGGACTTCTGAAGGAACATTTTTTTCTATAAAGATAATACCGTGACTTTTATTGCCAGTAGTAAATGTACCATAGGTTTCACGTTTATTTGTATCTCTTTCTGTAGATAGATATTTACGGTTTGCAGATGATGATAACGTATCTTCCGAATGGCCATATGCATACATCTTCGTATCTTCTCTGGCACTATTTCTTTGATATCCACAACTACATATACTCGTTGTTAAGGTAAGCAATAAAAATAGTAAAGAATTTACTCCATACCCTCTATTCATACATAATCCTTTTATTAAAAAATTTAAAAATGTAAACAGATAGCATTGATATATCTTTTATAAATAAAAAAAGCCGTTGCGTTAAAAAACGCCCCGGCTTTTTATTAACTTAAAATGCACATTTATGAAAAATCAAACTTTAATCCTAAGCTACCTATACGTCAAATTCAACAGTATTATTGATAGAAGTTAGTAGCTTCTGTTTCTTCAACTGGTCTCTCTAAACAATCCTCCATCAAACTAACCTTAAGTCTAACATCGCCTTCATCCACAGCCTTGACGACAAGCTTCCAGCTTGCTTGTGCTTTCGGGGCTAACGTTGGCAATGGACCAAAACTTACCGTTTTTCCTTCCACGATTGCCTTTGTGGGTCCCGTTGACGATACGTATTGCATGGTATCTTCTAATGTACAGGTAATCTCCGTGTTTGTGCTTATTTCAGAACCCTGGTTGGTTACCGTTATCGCATAGGTTACAGAATCACCAACGGCAACTGGATCTTCAACGTCTATTACCTCAAGCAAGATAGCTGGTATACCTAATATCTGAGTCACAGCCGATGCAGATGCGGCCTCAGCACAAACAGCCTTCGCAACCGCTTTATTTTCTGCCTCTCCTATACTCTCGGCGCGAAGTGTTACACTTACTTTTTCAGAATCTTTAGGTTGTAGAGTTCCTACATTCCATGTAACAGTATTACCGGCAAATGTGCCTCCATTGCTTGCACTTACAAATGATGCATTGGCAGGTATGGTGTCTTCAATAACTGTTGATGCTGCTTGACCATCACCTTCGTTACTAACCTCAATATCATAAGTAATTTTTCGACCTATATACCTCTTTTCGGGACCTGTTTTCTCAATTACCAATATTGGCTGTTTCACGATAACTGTGGCAGAATTAGATTCAGCACTTAATCCACCCACACCAGACGCTGTCGCAACATTGGTATACTGGCCGGTCTTTTCTGCCTTAAGGGTTAATGAAACTTCACGTGACTCTTTTGGCTGCAACGAGCCAATTGTCTGCATTATACTCGCCTTACCATCCGCAGTTATTAATCCTGAAGGCAAAGATTCCTTAATCTGAACATCTTGAGCAACTCCAGTACCGGTATTGCTTATGATAAGAGTTACCGGAATTGGATCACAGATTAAAACTTCAGAAGGCATACGTTTGGCAAGGCTTAATTTCGGCTGCACAATCACCGGGGTTACACAAAATTCCGGCAAGTTGTACGTTGCGGTCGTGCAAAACGGTATTTCACCTTCTGTCGTAGGTACACCGGTGACCCTTATTACCTTAGTCTCTTTCGATTTAATATCCCCTATTAACCATTTGGCAACACCCTCTTTGAGAGGTTTTTGCATCACAGGATCAGATTTCTTAATTTGAAATTTTTCTGAAAGTGTTTGAACAACTTCAACATCTCTAACAGGTACTTGTGTAAGATTGGTAACCTTGATAAGATATTCATATGGCTGATTAACCTGACCCATTCTAGGAACCATTGTTTCTACAAGGATCACGCTACTGTGCGGGTCCCCTGTGGGAAATGCCCCCATAATTACCAGCATATCTGATTCTGCCTTAGCCGGCTCTTTCTGTTTATGCATTGCCTGATGCCTGGGTGGCGGTTCTTCTTCGATATGCCCATGTGCATAAGGCGGTTTTTCTTCAACCTCGGATCCTTTATAGCTACATCCATAAATTCCCGACAAAAATATTACAAATAAAACCAGATACGACCTATTCAATTCAAACCACTTCATACTATACCCCTCCTTTCTAAAATTCTCTTATAAAATAATTTTCCCCTGAGAAGGATCAACTCCTATACACTCAAGATTTATGCGATTATCATATAGGCAAACACTGTACCATCTTTATGTTTACAAATTTTTAACTGGTAAATACATCTTTAAAATATATCTAGAACTAATAAAGCATTACTATCTAAATATTCAAGGATTTAAAAGTTATGATATCAAAATCTAAGAGATTACTATCAGATTTAAATAATTTTCAGGGTATCTTTATTTTGGATGACTTTTTCCCCTATGATGAAAATTTTTCTAAAGCTTTAGAAAATTATTCTATAAACCTGTAAAAAAATGGGAATAAATCCTTATTTCATCATTCTTAATTTATTGAATATCCGATGTAAAAAAGTTATAGTAAAAATGAGTTAATTATTCCGAATTTGTTAACTATTCTTTTCATTAAAGTAAGGGATTCATATGAAATTACTGCAAAAAAAAATTTTTCAATCCTTCGTAATTCTCTTTTTTATTCTCATTACGACATTCAAGGCCTCTGCTCAATTTGATTGGCTTTCTGAAATTTTTAACTCTCAAAAACACCTCAGTGATAAAAAGATCGCCTCTGGATTAAAAGAAACCCTCAAGGTTGGTATCCAAAATGCAATTAAAACAACGGGTAAACCTAATGGGTATTTTAACAATGAATCGATTAAGATATTACTACCTGAAAAATTCGAAATCCTTGATAAAACCCTGCGTACGATAGGCGCAGGAGAGAAACTCGATGAGTTTGTTTTAAGTATGAATAGAGCCGCAGAAAAAGCAGCGCCGGAAGCTAAAGATATATTTCTTGATGCAATTTTCGATATGACGTTTGATAATGTAATAACAGTTTATAAAGGTGGCGATACAGCTGCCACTGATTATCTTAAAGAAAAGACGTATAGCAAACTTGTAGAGAAGTACCAACCAACAGTAAAAGAGGCATTAGCTGAATATGATGTCACCAAAAAATACAACGAGGTTGTAGGTAAATATGAATCTATCCCGTTTGTAAATAAATTTATAACGCTTGATTTGGATCACTATGTATTACAAAATGCTCTTGATGGATTATTTCACGTATTAGGTGAGGAGGAAAGGAAGATCCGTAAAGACCCGGCAGCAAGAGTAACAAAACTTCTCAGAGAGGTTTTTAAGAATGTATCACAATAAGTTCATACTCTGTAAGCCGGTTTCTGGGGTGGCGCTGACAAACTTTGTTTGTCAGTGTTTTGTAATCCATATCCATGTACGTAGGTAAATAAGCATGGACAAACGAGGTTTGTCCGTGTCACCCGGTCTGGAGTTATCTGAAATCATTTGAGGATAGAGAGAGGTTCCGTACAGAAATAGGTTTTGGGATAACTTCTGGAATCATTTCACCCCTTCGGGGTTGAATGCGGTATGTTTGTTTTCATACAGAGGATACTATAGAATCGGATTACTATCTGGTTTACCAGATAGATATGATGTCACTCATCGTTGATGGCAAGAAAACAATCCCTTCAGGTACGCGGGTTGTTTATCAAAAATGCATCTCCCTGATATAAACGCCTTCAAATTCCGCAATTAGGGAGAGCTCCATAACCTGTGTAGTGCTGGCAATACGAGCTGCTTTATCTATTAAATCTTTATTCAGAATTATTCCTACAGCACCTTCCAGACTTGAATTACCAACAAAAAAAAATTTTGTATTTTTTAGTTCCGGAAAAAAACCGACCCTGAAAAGACTCTCTTGCCTCAGGTGATACCCAAATGCGCCTGCAATGATAACCGCCCTAAGTTCCTCTGGCTTACTATTGCAGGTGGCAAGCAAAATCTCAACGCCTGCCCTGATAGCCGCCTTCGCCAGTTGAACCTGCCGAATATCTTCCTGTGATATTGCCACATCATCTGATACTTGAAAATACCGTTTCCCGT
This sequence comes from Candidatus Jettenia ecosi, assembly GCA_005524015.1. Lineage (GTDB taxonomy): Bacteria > Planctomycetota > Brocadiia > Brocadiales > Brocadiaceae > Jettenia > Jettenia ecosi. The sequence goes on along the minus strand of SULG01000015.1, from coordinate 43,702 downwards.
TTTTCTCGAACAGACATTTTTTATACTCTTCAGGTAGCCCATTGCCTTCCTTATCCTGCAATCGCCCTTTAGAATTCACAAGTCCAACCCGTATAAGTTCTGAAACGATATCCAAAAGCCCGCTTCCACAGATACCTCTTGGCTGACTATTCCCTATTACTTCCAGGAAAAGTTTATCTCCCAGACAGACATGCTCGATTGCACCTTCTCCGGCTCTCATACCCGAACTTATGGTCATCCCCTCAAAACACGGTCCCGCAGCAGTGGATGTCGCTACCATTCTATCCTCCAGCAAAAGAACCATTTCTCCGTTAGTGCCAATATCAACAAAAAGGGCTGGTAATTTAGTATCTTTAAAATCTCTGGATATCGCATACGGGTTTGCCTGCCCGTGTACCATATGGTCAATAGCTACAAGTCCAGAGACTATATCTCCACCAACATAGGCTGAAATACAGGGAAGGGTTGTTACTGTGGCATATACTGCTATATGAATAGAAAGCTCTTTCGCTGTCGTGGTAAAGGTATTAAGCACCTCAGCCTTATATGGATACTCACCAATTCCCTTGATTTCCTTATTTAAAAAGATATGCTGCATCGTAGTATTACCGGCTGACACAATCTGATAGATATTTTCTGGCTTTACACCTTTTTCGGATGATACAAGAGAAATTAAAAGATTAATAGCGGATATAAGCTCTTTGTGCATTCTGAGAAGGCCATCATGATGCGATGTTGAATACTTTATCCGTGACATAACATCATGACCATAATATACGAGGGGATTCAGTGTTGAAGCAGCGCCTGCTATTTCGCCATTGATAAGGTTAACGAGTGATGCTACTAACGTTGTTGTACCGATGTCTAAAGCAATTCCATATATCTGAGATCTCGTATCACCCTCTTCAATAGCCACGGGTTTATCGTTCATGTATACCTTTGTAAAACAAGCACCCTGATCATTATAAAACATATCTTTCCCTACAGAAGGATTGATATTTCGTTTCCTTGTATTCTCTGTATAAAAGCCATCAACAATCTTCATGGTCTTCTTTTCATAACAAGGGATGATAATTTCCATGTCAGTTTCTGCGACAGTTCTGCAGGCAAGCGCTGTAGTAAGGGTCTTATTTACTCTTATCTGTACAAGGTCCTTCCCGCACTTCCCGGTACCACCGCACGGACCTTCAATAGTAACACCAAGCTTTCTTGCTGCCTCAAGGATCGTAATTCCTTTTGGTACAGATCCTGTTATTCTGGAGGGATAAAAAGTCAGTTTTACATGATGAGTCATATAGTTACCTCAGCAATTGTTCTTATAAGAGTTGGATGCTACCATTTCTGTCATAGCTTTTATATGTCTAACGGGCGTTTTAGCACTGAGACCGCATGCCGGGGCAAGGATATCGATACCGAAATCTAAAAGATTTTTTGATATCTTTTGTATCGTGTTAATGGGGCCATTTTGTAAGAGTATAGTACTTACATTACCCATAAGCTTTTTTCCTGGAATCATAGCCCTTGCCTCTTTTATGTTTACTGCAGAGTCTACGCTTATGCATTCAGCGCCAAGCTCATTGAGAGGGCCGTAAATAGCGCTTATATCTCCACATATATGTACGATAACGGGTTTCTCAAACATATGGATATGGTTTATCATTCTATTCAAATATGGAATTGCAAACTCTTTGAATAGTTTTGGTCCGAGTATCTCACCAGTTGCAGAAGGATCGGATATCACAATAAGATCAGCGCCGTTTTTGATAAGCGCCTCACCATACCTGATACTGTTCTTTATCAAAAATGAGAGTAAACCGTGAACATCTTCAGGTTCCTGTCTGAGTGCTTTAAACAGTATCATTGCATCAATCAGAGAGGTAGCAAGACTGAAAGGACCGACTAAATTACCTATGACAGGGGCGTCTGGAATCTTTTGGCTTACAATTGCTGTACATTCAAGAATTGTTGGAAGACGTCCATCTTTATACGGATCGATTTCTTTTAGATCCCTCCACTGTTTTACTGACTTCAATGGATAATGAACCATACTAGGCTCCGTAATCTCGTCACCATCCTCCACCTCTCCACCTAAAGCCTCAGCTTCTACAGTCATGCAAAAAGGAATACCCAGATTCTCCATTCCTGTTTCATTATGCATAGCAATCGAAAGTTCAGCCATTTTTTTCGCATCCCTATGGATTGCTGGCCATCGGCAACCTGTTTTTACCATAACCTCTCTGCTAGCCATAGTCATCATACCACCCGGACAAATAACGGGGGTTCTATCGGCATGCTTACCTTGAAGAACTTTAAGAAGTCTTTCTTTTTCTATCATAGTTATTAAGAGATTCGAAACAGAGTTTCTTACCAATAACGTTCTTGAATAGAATTTATGAATACCTAATTCAAGTTAATTGGAAGCCGGGCAAATCTTCTTCCTGCCTCGAGAAATGCAATCATATTCTCATGAGGTGTTTTTATAGGAACTTCGCATCCTGTAGCTACCACATATCCCTTCGGATTATCTGCTGCCTTTGCCAGGCAATCCTTGACCATAGCAGTTATGATCTCCGGATTTCCCTTCAGCATGCCATCAGCAGGACTTAGGTTTCCCATTAAACAAACCTTCTCTCCCACCAATTCTTTAGCCTCTAAAAGATCGATAGTATCAATACTCAGGATGTCTGCTCCACTTTCAGCCATGCATTGTATTACCCTTTTTGTCTTTCCACAGATATGGAGTACACCCGGAAGATTGTAGGAATGAATATGTGAGTATACCTCTTTAAGATAGGGCAAGACAAATTCTCTAAAATGCTTTTCGCTTATCATCGAGCCGGTAGCTATAGGTTCAACAGTAACTGGCACACCGCCGGCTTTTACATAAGCATCGATAAGGTTTTTGACCGATTGAGTGGCAACCTTCATCAGGGTATGTATCAATTCAGGGTCTGTATAAAGTTCTTTGATAAATCTCTCTGTTCCCCGTAAAGCTGCCGAGGTTGTAAATGGCGCACCGATAACGGGTACGATAAAGACATCATTCCCGATAGCATCCACACATCGTTTTACTGCTTCCAGGTATACAGGGATTCTGCCGTCCTTCTCCGGGTCCACAGGTCTAAGCTTTTTCAGATCTTCCCTTACTTGTATAAACGGGGTTTCTACCTGTGGTGCGTCATCTTCCGGAAAATACATTCTGGTACCCATAGCTTCTGCCAGTGTAGAAGTGGTAGAAAAGATATATACAATATCATGCCGGTATTTTTTAAAACATGCAATATTGGCATCCCCCATATTTTTACCGTTCGCACAGAAATCACTGACTGTCAGATTCAAGCTCCTTGATGCAAAATTGAGGATCAGGGGGCTTACCAAAAGCCTGTCAATTTCCTTTCCCTGTATAGCTGCCAGTAATCTTTCCTTAGGTGTCATTTCATCCGGGGAATTCATCGTGTCCCTCCCTGCCCTCGTTTAATACTTACAAGTTCTGGCGTTTTCAGTATAAGAGGACTGAAATGATTACTCTGCACAATGTCGTTGGCAACTTTCACTGCCTCGGCAGCATTCTTTGCATATCCATCTGCACCTATATTTCTTGCAAACCCTGGAGATATTGGTCCACCACCAACCATAACCTTAGAGGCTATGCCAGCCTTCTTAAGGTCTTCAATAACCACGTGCATACCATCCATAGTTGTGGTCATAAGGGTAGAAAGGCAAACAAGGTCAGCCCGTAACTCTCCGGCTGTATCAACAAACTTTGCATACGGTACATTCCTGCCTAAATCATGCATTTCAAATCCGGCGTTATCCAGCATTATCTTAACCAGGTTCTTCCCAATATCATGGGTATCACCTTTAACAACGCCGATTACAACCTTTTTCTTACTCCACGCAGTTTCCTTTGGCAGATAAGGTTTGAGTACCTCAATCCCTGCATACATGGCATCAGCACAGAGGAGTATTTCCGGAACAAAATATTCCTCATTTTCGAATAACTCATTGACCTTATCCATTCCCTTCGCAAGCCCGTCCATTATTGCCGTATAAGGATCGACTTTACATCGTATCACCTCAGCAGCTGTTTCCCTGGCGCAATCTATATCCATATCAATTACGGCCTGGGCTAATGTAGTTAAAATATCTGTTTTTTCCCTTTGCATAAACACCTCCTAATGGCAAACTCCAAATATGAAGCTTATTATTTTACAACAAATTTATGAAGGTAACTCCACTTTTACAGCACATACCTTATATTCAGGGGTAAGCGCCAATACATCCTCTCCGGGACCAGTTAAAACATTCGTTGGGGTCTCCGGGAAATGAAAGGATAGGAACACGCTCCCCGGTCTGGACTTCGTTGTAACATCTGCTTGCACTTCCAGCGATCCCCGTCTCGATGTTACTCTCACGGTATCTCCTGTTTTTATACCAAGTAGCTCAGCATCGCTGGGATGTATCTCTATAAATTCTTCAGAACTAATCGAACGAATCTCCGGATTCCGAAGTGACATCGAACCGTTATTATAATGATAGAGACGGCGGCCTGTTGTTAAATATAAAGGATAGTCATTATCAGGTAATTCCTCTGAAGGGGTATACAAGAGGTCATTGAGCCGTCCTTTTCCTCTCGTAAAGGTATCTTTGTGCAAAATAGGCGTACCAGGATGCTTTTTATCCCATACTGGCCATACCAGCCCATCCCCCTCAAGCCGTTCATAATCAATTCCTGCAAATTCCGGGGTGAGGCTGGCAATTTCCCTCATAATTTCACCTGGATGGTTATAATGCATCGGATATCCCATCGCATTAGCAATGAAACACATAATCTCCCCATCATGCCTTATCCCTCCTGGCGGTGGTATAGCCTGGTTCAATCGCCTGACTCTTCTCTCCGCATTGGTAAAAGTACCATCCTTCTCAAAAAAGCAGCTGGCAGGAAGGACTACATGGGCTAATTTAGCTGTTTCTGTCATAAAAAGCTCCTGTACCACAAGGAACTCAAGCTCTTTCATGGCAGAAACCACATGATGGGTATTCGCTTGTGTTGCCGCAGGATCGTATCCAATGATATACATTGCCTTTACCTTTCCTGCCAGGGTTTCTCTATACATTTGAGGTTCCTTTAAACCCGGTTTCACAGGAAGCTGACAGCCCCACGCTTCAGAAAACTTTTTATAAGTAACAGGATCATCTACTTTTTGATAGCAAGGATAAACATCAGGCAAGGCACCCATATCACAAGAACCCTGAACATTATTTTGCCCACGGAGAGGATTGATGCCGGTATTGGGCCGCCCAATGTTTCCGGTAATCAAAGATAAATTTGCAAGAGACATAACACCATGCGAACCGGCCTTATGCTCGGTCATTCCCAATCCATAGACGATCATACCCTTCCTTGTACCCGCATAGATCCTGGCAGCCTTAATAATATCTTCCTGAGGAACCCCTGTAATTTCTTCTACTCTCTCAGGTGTATACTGTGCGACCACTTGTTTCAGCATAGCTATGTTTTCCGTACGTTGCTGGATAAACTCTTTATTCTCCAAATCCTCTTTTAAAATGACATGGAGCAAGCCATTAATAAGGGCCACATTGGTGCCCAGTTTCAAACGGAGCCATACCGTTGCGTATTGGACAAGTTCTATTTCACGCGGGTCGATTACAATCAATTTAGCTCCGTTCTGCCGTACCGCCTTTTTTATCTTCAGAGCCGCTACCGGATGTGCTTCTGTAGTATTTGAACCACTGACAATAAGCACTTCTGCACCCTCAATATCAGCAAGAGAATTGGTGGCCGCTCCGCTTCCCAACGCAGCCCTGAGTCCTGTAACCGATGGCGCATGACATACCCGCGCACAATTATCAATATTATTTGTGCCCATCACGGCACGAGTAAATTTCTGAGCTAGATAATTCTCCTCGTTTGTACCTCTTGAGGAACTAAGACATCCAAAAGCATCAGGTCCGTATTTCAACTTGATCTCCATAAATCTTCTGGCAACCAGATGAATGGCCTCCTCCCAGCTTGCTTCCCTGAAAGGTTGATTCAGGTGATCGCGAATCAGAGGCGATTTCAATCGATCAGTGCTTTTATGAAATTCAAAGCCGTATCGCCCTTTAACACATAAGCTGCCATAATTAGGAGGTGAATGGATATCTGCCGTCACCTTCAGGATTTCATTTTGCTTTATGTGAAGGACAAGACTGCAACCCACACCACAGTAACAACAAACGGTACGCACTTTTCTTGTTTCCCATGAACGGCCTGTCTTTACTGCAGGCTTATCCATGAGAGCGCCGACGGGACATACGGAAACGCAGTGTCCGCAAAATACACAACCAGCATCTTTTAACGGTTTCTCAAAAGCAGTTGTAATTGACGTCTGCATTCCCCGGTTTGAAAATGCCCAGGTATGCTGGTTTTGCACTTCATCACAAATCCTAACACATTTACCACAAAGGATACATTTATTCATATCCCGATAGATTGCCGGATTTGAATAATCAGGTTTGGATGGTGGGTTCTGATCCACAAACCTTGAGGTCTTTAGCTTATACTCGTACATAAGATTTTGAAGCTGACATTCTCCTGTCTTATCACATGTCAGACAGTCATTAGGATGATGAGACCAGATGAGTTCTAAGTTCAGTTTACGTGCACGCATGACTGATTCACTGCGGGTAGAGACCTTCATGCCTTCAGATACAGGGGTTGTACACGAGGTCATCAGGGATCGTGCACCTTCTATTTCCACCACACACATACGGCATGCTCCAGAAGGAGCTAAACGTGGATCATGACACAAAGTAGGGATATGAATCCCCATTTTTTGAGATGCTTGTAGGATTGTTTGGGAAGATTCTACCTCTACCTTTTTTCCATCGATCGATAAAGATACCATGGTTATATTCTCCGTTATAGATTGATTATATTATTGAAAAGCGAATTTTGATTAATTCTTTAATGCTAAATACAGAGGAATTATCCAATTAACTATTGGAAGAAGGGCGGTATCTTTCCCTTGAGGAATGGTACTGGAAATGAATGAAGGTTAAACCTCTCGTTGAATAACAGTGTAAATTACAAGATACAATTATCCTTGAGGCTTTGAGAGATACACGAAAGGCAGATTGTAGAGAGTTCTTTTACCTTATCCACCAAACCTGGGAATGGCGCCGCCACCTCAGTAGGTGTGCTCACCCATACTTAAGTAACATACATTTCTCCCAGATCATGGTTAAACTCCGAAAATATCATTTAAATTATTCTATACTTCTCTTTCAAACTCATTTGATTATACGAATGAGTTACCATTTTGCAATTACAAAGTTATATATGGTTATGGTCGTGGTTATTGTGTTCATTATTGATCTTACACTCACAGCCGAATTGAATAACCGTATGCCCAATCCTGAATTTGTCGCTCAAAACGCAATTAATCATTTTAGAAAGTTTTGTAGTCTCACTGATCATCATATCTTTTGTATCGATATGGGCGCTCATAGAGTACATCCCGGAGGTAATCGTCCAGATATGAATATCATGCACATCATCAATTCCGGAAATCTGCCTGAGGCTCTCGGCTACTTTATCAATATTAATCTCTCTCGGAGTAGCCTCCAATAAGATATCCACAGACTCCATCACGAGTTTATAAGACCAGATAAGGATAAGCACACAGAGCATAACACTGATAATGGGATCAATAATAAACCAGTGAGTATAATAGATAATTACAGCCCCGACTATGACACCTATAGAGGAAATGGTATCGCCGATCATATGAATAAATGCAGACTTGATATTCAGACTGTGCCCCCCATGCTCATTGCCACCTTTCATAAGAATATAGGCACAAGCTACATTGGCAATCAAACCCACACATGCAACAACAAACATCTTCCCGCTGGAGACAGTTTCAGGATGCATAAAACGGTGATAGGCCTCGTAAAATATCCACAGGGTAATTACAAAAAGAATCACACCGTTAAATAATGCTGCTAATATCTCTAAACGATAGAAACCAAAGGTTTTTTTTACCGTAGGCGGTCGTGCTGCAAATAATAAGGCAAATAAACTTATCAGCAAAGCAAATATATGAGTAAGCATATGACCTGCATCGCTAATCAGGGCAAGACTATTGGTGATAATTCCACCGATTACTTCAAAGATAAAAATACCGCCAGTTATAACACTCGTGAGAATGAGCTTTTTTCGCTCATGAGCCCTATACACATGTCTATGCCCATGCTCATCTTCTGCCCTGTAATAATCTATGCTATGGATGTGTTCGATGATCTCTCTCCAAACAAATACATAATTATTTTAAAGATATCCCTTTATTTATTATAAGACCCTAATGAACTGAAAACAAACTTTTTTCTAAAAACACATCTGTATCCTCAATGTTCTTATGAACCTGGATACAGAATCTTTCTCATTATAGAAACCCGATTTTCCCTTGACCACACATCAATTCCGTAGTAATATTCGGCATATTATCTCTATTGAGTTAGCATCTCTATGGTTATGGTTACAATACCCGTTCGTTTACCGGTAATAATCCCTCTGGGTTCCTCTTTAAAAAAGAGGGATTCTCTTGTATTTTAGAAACAGGGAACGTAGCACAAAAAAATCAATATCCGGATTTTATCAACCCTTATCATCAGTAATAAAAGAGGACCAATCATGGGAAAGATTATCTCATTTATCAACTATAAGGGCGGAGTTGGTAAAACAACCACCACGTATCATATTGGATGTGCCTTAGCCTTGTATCATAACAAGAAAATTTTACTCATCGATACAGATCCCCAAGCAAACTTAACCTTTTTATGTACTATACCAGAACAATGGGAGATATTTAAAAGAAATCATGGGACTGTCGCAGAATTGTTTAACTCCTATTTAAAGGATACCACAAACTCTTTTGACATTGAAAAAATCATATGGAAGTCACCCATTAAACAGGCAGCAAAGGAAGCCGTGCCAAACCTTGACCTGATTCCATCCGATGTTGAGTTATTAGGCATCGATATTGATTTGGCTGCAAAAACAAAAATGAAAAATGAAAAGGGATTTTATCAGGAACAGATCTATATCCTCAGACGGACAATCAAGAAGATCAAAAACGAATTGGGTATCAATACTTCCTGTGATTTTCGGGATGCTTGTTTTTATATAGAACAACGTCATATTCTCAGAAAAGCACTTGATAAGGTAAAAGACATCTATGATTACATACTTATTGATTGCCCTCCAAATTTGTACCTTGTAACCCAGAATTCAGTGTTTACCAGTGATTATTATATGATAACAACAATCCCGGATCATCTGTCGACAATCGGAATAAGCATCCTCATCAAAAAAATTACTGATTTGAATACCACCATTACTCAAAAATACCGTATTATAGGGTCGAATGCAGAATCCGTTATTTTGAAAGGATTATTATTTACGATGATTCGTAAATCTGGCCCGAATATTGTAAGTACCTTGAAAGAAAGAATGCAATCGCTCCGTAAAGATTACGATACTCTCTGTTTTGAACAGTATATATCGTTGGGCACTGGATACACAGAAGCTGCTGCATCTGCGTTACCTGTTTTTTTAGCAGACGACAGCAACTCAATTCGGGTAGCATCGGAATATAAAGAAGTAACACATGAGTTTTTACAAAAAGTTGATGGTAACTAACTATGGCAAAAATAAGAAAAAAACTTAACCTGAATGATGCATTACTACAAATAAAAGAACACCTTCTGTTATTGCCGGGAAATGAAGACCGGCAAAGAATAACGCAGAGTATCACCGAAATACAAAGAGAACTTGAGACGTATCGGGAAAATATTAATCATTTTCCCGATACGTCTGAGATGGAACAACTATCCAGCGCCATTACTACCCTTGCATCGTTTTTCGAAACCTTAAAAGACAGGCCTCTTCTTGCCAAAAGCCTTTTCCCAAAACAGGCAAAGGCCAAAAAGCCTAAAAGCAGCGCGATCGATATTGCTGCATTACTGCAGCAGTTGGAGGAACTATCCACAGAACAGATTCCTGAACAACTTACAAAGCACAAAAAGGATACCCTTCTTGAATTATCCTCAAAAATGAATATAACAGCCAACAAGAAACTTACAAAAGATGCCATCGCTGATAAAATTTTTAAGGTGGGATTTGCAAACAAAAGAGGATATGATTTATTGAAAGGTTAAAGATACTGCCTTCCGGAAGCAATGAGCAGTTTACAAAAGCAAGCAAAGATCCAGGTAAAGTATATCTTCTTTGCTTACTATATCCGGTTTTTAAATAACTTGTATATCGCAGGAATAGTACTATGTCAAAAGGAAAGAATAAAGGGAGAGAAAGTTCTGCTCATCAAAAAACGTTTTTCTCTTCTGAGATTATAGAAGAACAGGCGAGAGATGATTTAGAAAAGAAAAAGTTTCGCCAGGCAAAAGATGGTTTTAAGGAGCTCTGCAAACTTGACAAAGAAAAATATCTTCCCAAACTCCTGGAATGTTACCACGGTCTGGCAAATCAGATGATCCAAAATGGGCAACTGTCGGACGCAGCTCAAATTATTGATAATATAAAAGCGCTTACGGGAGATAAAGACGAAGGGGCTCTGGATATTTCGATTGCCATGAAAAAGAAAGATTATGATGCCGTTGCAAGGATATATGCCGGTCTCTTATCACGGGGAAAAGATCTAGCAGATATTCAAGAATTACCACGGGTAGCCGATGCCCTTGTTATCGCATTTCGGGAATTTCCCCGGCTAAAATCAGTCTGTCCTGAAATAGACGAAGAATTATGCGCCGTACAGCATGCGCTGGAAGACATTTCCGCAGAAAGATATGAAGAAGCATGGCTAAAGGCAAAGAAAATTGCGGTACATTCTCTTTTTTCTCACTGGAAATTGTTTATTAAGGGACTCATTGCCTTTTATAAAAAAGAGGATCAGAGGGCACTTGAAGCCCTTGGACGTATCTCCTCAAATACACTCTTACGGGATATTGCGCAACCGTACATGGCGCTCCTGAACAGTAAAACTATTGATCGGAATACCATACATGAATCATTTGTAAAAAAAATGTGTATAGTAGCCGGACATCCAGACCTTGTATCCATCCTGCCGAGAGCCGATTCTCTCTGGAAGGCAGGGCGTTACTACGACTCTTACCGCCATATTCGTGACACCATGAAGGCCTTTCCTGAAGAAAGTTCCGATATTCCGGGCACACTCACACGGTTCTATTTTAATAGTATTCACCATTTACCCGGCAAAGCAGCAATGAAATATCTCGATGATTTACTAAAAAACGACACAGTGGCCTCCCCTGAATACAATCTTGAGAAGGTACTTATTTGCAAGGCAGAAAGCCTGTTTTTTGAGAATAAACTGGTAGATGATGATGAAGATGACAGTGACTGCGCTCAGGTGTGGGAGTGTTTTTTAGAAACTTACAGAAAGGTTTTTGGTAGTAATAACAAATTGGAATCCCTTGTTTACTTTCGTCTTGGTTCATTGTTTGCCATTGAGAAACCGCAAGAACCTCCTCTATTCCCCTGGTTGCCCGTCAGGAAAAACAAAGACCTTCTGAGGAGTGCGCATCTTGCTGAACACTATTTCAATAAAAGTATAAGCATGAATAAGAATAACAAGGATGCATATCTGGGATTATTACAAGTGTATGAAAAAACCCATAACCAATCAAAGGCAAATAAATTATTGGACAGATTAATCCCTCTTTTCCCCGATGATTCTGCCATTCTGACCCGGGCCGGCATCAGTTGTGTTGAGCGCAAGTCATACATAAAGGGAATGAAATATCTTGAACAGGCTGCTCAGAGGGATCCTCTGGACAGCGTCATAAAAACTCATCTTGGTTTTTCCTATCTAAAAGCCGCTCGTGTTTATTTTGAAAAAAAGCAGGTGGAGCAAGGAAGGAATATATTCGAAAAGGCATTAAAGAATGGAGTATCGGATGCCCATGATTTCAATAGAGGATGCGCATATATTTATGCCCGATGGGCTGTCCTTGAATTAAAAAATGAGAACAAGGATGCAGCCAATGAAAAGTTACAACTTGCCCGTGAGAAGGCAGAAAAGTTACTTCCTCTTCTTTACTTCACTCAATTAATTTCCCGGTGTTATGAGCTTCCTGTCACTTCTCTGCAAAAACTGAACGCAGAGGTCGATCGGGAATGGAGTCTTCCACCGACTCCGGAGAATGCCGTAGCTCTCTTGATGATTTACAGCTATATCAATACGTTGGGTTTTGCCTGGTTAAAAGCAGAAATGAAAAGAATTGTCCAGTATGCCCTTGATGCTTCTGACAAACCATGCTCCCGGGATGATGCACTTGGTATTGTCTCTTTTGCCCTGTCTGATAAACAAGCGCATAAATTAGGCGATGTATATATCAAAAAAATGCTGGAGAAAGACAGGGATGATCCTCAATTTCACTATTTGGAATACCAATTACAAATGACGAACCGTCTCCGTCTGCCGGGAAAAGAAGGCGTTGAAGAACTGAATCGCATTCTTCATCTTGCGGAAAAGAGAAACAATAGAGAATTGGTGCGGGATTTAAGAAAAAGAATCAAGGCGTTGGAAGAAATACTCAAGGTAGAAGATACGCTGAATTACGGCGGCGCATCTGACACTGGTGGTACGAATGCGAACCTGAATATGGATATGGAAATTTTAGAAGAATTATTTGAAGAGATGCAACGAACAATGGGCGGACGTGGGAGGAGAAAACGTTAGCTATACACAGCGTCATTAATCAGATACGAATCCCCGTTTTCACGAGGACAAGTATGTCATTCCCGCGGAAGCGGGAATCCAGAAAAATACTGGATTCCGGGTCAAGCCAGGAATGACAAACAGTTGTAAACTTATGTCGCTATGTATAGCCTTTCTTTTTCTCTGTTTTTAGCCTTTTTCTGTTTTACAATAAGCTTTTTCATGAAGGAATATACCCTATGACACCGTATGAATTATTAGGTATCGATCCAACTGCAGATGATAAAACGATTCGCAGGGCATATTTGGAATTAATAAAGATCTATTCACCTGATAGAGAACCTGAGCGGTTTAAAGAGATAGCAAATGCATACGAGTCGGTAAAAGATGAAAAAAGGCGGTTGGCATTTTATTTATTCAATAAAGACATCCCCATAAACCATCCTTTCGAGGCATTATCGCTGCAAATGAAAAAGACAGGGAAAAGAAAACCACCCGACTTTACCACATTAAAGGAGTTACTCAGAAATGTATGATGAAGTAGCGAACGCCGGCAGCAATCTGGAATCATGGAAATCCAATATTGAACGTGAATTTAAACAATGGATCAGCGAATTAACCACGATTCCGGAAGTTAATCCCCCCCCTGAGGAACCAGATTTATATTCATTCTACCAGGAATTGTGCGTTTTCAGAAATGAACTCCGCGTGGGAGGAAGGCGAAATCAGGAGGTTCTTACACGTTTCGGGGAAAGTTTGTCCGATTTTCAGAAGACTATTACTGGTCTCCAAAACAGACTATACCAGATGGATAAAGAAAAAGAGGAAAGTGAATTCCTCTCGCGTAAGCACCTTTTTATCCTGTTGGTTGATGTGTTGGAAAGAATGGAAAGATTAAAGAAGAGATTATCGTCTCCTCCTAAAAAGACATTCTTTAAAAATGATACCCATTGGAGGAATGCGTGGAATGGTTTTAAAGATGGATTTGATATTACCTATTCTCATTTAGACAGTTTATTAAACAAGGAAGGAATTGTGAGGATAGAAACAGTTGGAATGTCTTTTGATCCCACATGCATGACAGCCGTTGCCGTTGAACACACAGAAAGGTATCCGGTTAACCAGGTCATAGAAGAAATATCCCCTGGCTTTCTATACAAAGGATATAGTATAAAACCTGCTGAGGTTAGGATAGCAAAAAATTAGGCTGCTTTCGGCAGGAGAGGCAGGCTCGAAACCCATATGCATCAAGCTAAGTTCTCGCAGGTTGCTGGCTTGTTCCCAAACGGAGTTTGGGAACAAGCTAAAAAATTGTAGGGCAAGGCTTTAGCCTTGCAAGGATGTAAACCTTTAGGTTTACTCTATATACACAGGAAACCACAGGAATACACAAAGGAAATATCCTGTACCCTCTGTGGCTAGATTTTCACAAACGGAAAATGAATGAAAGAGGTTAAGAATGGAAATAATTGTCGGAATAGATCTGGGTACCACCAACTCAGAAATTTCTCTCCTGGAGGATGAAAAACCAAAGGTTATTACTATTGATGGCGATCCAATCATGCCTTCGTGTGTTGGCATTGACAAAAGCGGTAAACTTATTGTCGGAAAAACGGCGAAGAATCAGATAATCTCAGACCCTGAATCCACAGTATTATCCATAAAACGAAAAATGGGAGAACACATCCGGGTCAGGTTGGGCGATAAGGAATTTTCCCCGGAGGAAATATCTTCCTTCATTCTCCTGGAGTTAAAGAAGCACGCAGAAAGGTATCTTGGGAAAACAATAGAGAAAGCAGTCATTACCGTTCCAGCTTACTTTGATGACCGCCAGAGGAAGGCAACAAAAGATGCAGGTTTATTGGCAGGGCTCGACGTAGTCAGAATTATCAATGAACCAACTGCCGCTGCCCTTGCATATGATGCAGGGCATATAGAGAACCACAAACTCCTGGTTTATGATCTTGGCGGCGGTACGTTTGATGTCTCTCTGGTGATAGTTGAAAACGGCGTTGTGGAGGTTAAGGCTAGCCATGGAGATACCAAACTTGGCGGGGATGATTTTGACCAGTTATTGATTAACCATATTATACAGGATTTCAAAACCAGGCACGGTATTGATTTAAACGAGGATCTCCGGGCAAGGAGACGGCTCCTGGTATCCGCAGAAAAGGCCAAGCGGGAGCTTTCCGATCATCCTTTTGCAAGGATACGGGAAGAGTACCTGTATAAAGACCTGCATCTCGACATGGAAATATCCAGAAGTGACTACGAAGAAATGATCCGGCCTCTTTTGCAAAAGACTTTGAATTGTATCCAGATGTGTCTCAGGGATGCATCGATCCTGTCAAGAGAGATAGATAAGATCATTCTCGTTGGCGGCGCAACCCGAACCCCTTTGGTACATGAAATCATCAAAAGCGAGATAGGGATTGAACCCCATTATGAAATCAGCCCGGACCTGATCGTTTCCATGGGCGCTGCCATTCAAGGTGGTGTTATTGCCGGTTACAAAACACATTCTATCCTGGTTGATATTACCCCCTATACTTTCGGCACCAGTGCAATAGGAGAATACGATGGGCAGACGCACCTCGATGTCTTTGTTCCTATCATCAAGCGAAATACTCCTTTACCCGTAAGCAAGGGAGAAGTCTTTTATACCGTGGCTGATAATCAGGAGGAGGTAGATGTAAATATTTATCAGGGAGAAGAACCTCTTGCAGAGGACAATATCTTTATCGGTAATTTTCTCGTTAAAGGATTGAGCAAGGTTCAGGGGGGAAATGAAATTGTATTAAATCTTGAGCTTGATATTAATGGCATCCTGAAGGTCACTGCTATTGAAAAATGTACGGGACTTTCAAAAGTTGTGACGATGGATACCAAAAATATCAAAACCCACTTAGATATTGCAGCAGCTCAAAAGAATATAGCTTCTTTCCTGATTGATGAGGTTGAAGATGGAGATGAAGAATCAGATGTCTCTGAAGCTCACTTTGAAATTGTAGAAGGCGAAGAAACAGAAAAACAACCGCTTCTTATGAAGGCAAAAGACCTCCGCAAACGGGCAGAAAAATTGTTGAGTTCTATCGGACAAGAAGATGCACAAGAGATACGTGATTTACTGGATAAAAGTCGTGATGCGATAAACGCCGGCGATACAAAACGTTTGAGTGAAATAAATACATCCCTTGAAGACATGATCTTTTATCTGGAGGACTAATGGAGATTCGATGCCCCTCGTGTAAAAAAACAAATTCGGATTCCTCCACCTGTGTCCGGTGCGGCTGCGAGCTGCAAACGTTACAGGCAATCCTGCAGGCTGCCGAGTCTGAGATCTCAACCGGCAGGAATAAATTACGGATGGGAAATCTTCAGGATGCGCTCAATCATGCACTCAGGTCATGGCATCTCAAAAACTCCCATGAGGCAGCAAAACTGGCATTCCTGGCGCATATCAGTGAAAAAAGATACGAAGAAGCCCTTACATGGTATAGCGCTATGCAAACAAAAAAAGAGGATGGCTAACAGGAAATTGCGTAAAGGTCGGGCCCTCCGGGGTTATCCAGGTTATTTCTCCAATCCATACCCCCATGCCAGGATGCTGCCATCCATGTACTTTACATTTCTAAAGCCTGCATTTTTCAAGATGCGACAGGCCTGGGCAGCGCGCAAGCCACTGCGACAGTAAGTGATAATTTCCTTCGAGCCATCGAGTTCATGGGTTCGTGATGCCAGTTTATCCAGTGGGATGTATTGACACCCTTTAATATGGCCGCTTTTGTATTCCATATCTGTCCTCACATCAAGCAATATAAAATCCTCACCCCGATCGCTCTTTTCCGCAACCCTCTGGGGGAGGATACCTGCTGTCTTTCCTGTTAATTTATTATTCAGGACATTTGCGGCTACGAGGATGGCATCCATCACCATGGCATAGGGTGGGGCATAGGCCAGATCCAGTTTAGAAACCTGGTCAACCATTGCACCGAATGTTAAGGCCGTTGCAATAATATCGATGCGTTTGTCAACGATACCGCCTCCAACGATCTCCGCACCCAGGAGTTTCCTGGTAGTTACATCGGCAATGAGTTTAATAACAATGTCCTTTGTACCAGGGTAGTAATGGGACATATCAGCTGCGGGGACGATTGCGGATTCGATCTTAAAACCCTCCTTAATCGCCTCCCGTTCGGAGAGTCCGGTTTTCCCGACATTCAACTCAAAAATCTTCACGATCAGCGTACCCAAAACACCTTTAAAAGTATCGTTGCCGCCTGCAGCATTAATTGCCGCAACACGACCCATCTTGGCCGCTGTAGAGCCTAATGCAATCCATGCAGGTTTTCCGGTTACGAGATGAATATTTTCAGCGCAATCGCCAATGGCATATACATCAGGGATATTCGTTTCCATCCGCTCATTTACCTTTATGGCGCGTGTGGTGCCAATCTCTATACCTGCCTCCTGGGCTAGTTTGGTATTGGGTCTGATGCCAATGGAGAGGATAACCATATCGGCTAGTAACTGCCGTTTACCCGTAATTACTTTTGTTACAGCGCTATCGCCGTTTTCCTCAAAGGATTTTACCCCATCCGATGTGATGATCCTGACACCCTTCTCTTCCAGGTACTTTTGGACAATCAGAGCCATATCCTTGTCCAGGGGCGGCAGGATTTGGTCGAGCAGTTCGACTACCGTCACCTTAATACCTCTCAATACAAGATTCTCCGCCATTTCCAGACCAATGAGCCCGCCGCCAACAATCACGGCATTTTTAATCTCCCCGCTATCTACGCATGACTTTATCTTGAATGCATCGCTAACGGTTCTCAGGGTAAAGATATTGCCCAGTGAAATTCCCGACAGTGGAGGAATAATGGGCTGTGCCCCTGTGGCAATAATAAGCTTGTCGTAATTGAAGATAACGTCTCGTCCCTTTTCAATGTCTTTGACCTTGACCTGTTTGGACTTAGTATCGATGGCCGTGGCTTGATGCCTGGTAAGGACATCAATATTATGCATATTCTTAAAATAAGGGGGATCTCTGATGAGCAGCTTTTTAGAATCCTTGATGATATTTCCAATGAAATACGGCGTACCGCAGCTTGCATACGAAATGTATTGTTCATCTGTTACCACAATAATATTCATCACGGGCGACTCGCGCCGCGCCTTTGCTGCCGCCTTCATTCCTGCCGCCACGCCACCGATGATTACCAGGTGTTTACTCTCATTTGACATATCGTTGCCTCTGTTCAAAAATTCTTAAAGAAAATTTGTTAATAAGTTATCCATTTTCTACTCTCTTTTCTTAAGAGAAGGATGTGTTTTTCCTGAATGGCTGTTTTAAGAAGACTTCCCAAAAAACCAACAAAGGTAATTTTCTTCAAGAAGGGGAGCGCTAACCATCCCACAGCAAGATGCCTTCCCAGGCTGACTACCTCACCCAAGACCTTTGGATGGTACGGTTTCCTCACACCCCCAGAAATATCCGCGTAGATATTGTATGCTACCAACCGTCCTTGCTGCAATGCAAACTGGGCAGCGGCGGGAACAGGTTCTTTTGTGTAGGGATTTATTGCAAGGGCATTATCACCAATGGCATAAATGAAAGGATAACCTTCTGCCCGAAGAAACTCATCAACAACAACACGCCCTGATTCTCCGATTTTCAACCCGCTTTCTCTTGCAAGTTCACTGATCCGAATGCCTCCTGTCCAAATTAAAGTTTTCGTTTTCAACACTTCACCCGATGAAAGGGTTGCAGTGTCCGGTGTCCGGCCCATGATTTTTGATTTTGATATGATTTTTACACCTTTTTCAAGGAGTTTTTTATGAATACGTGTCGCAAAGGATTCATCCATTCTCGGGACTATGCGACTACCCGGTCCAACAATGATGATTTCAACCTCATGAGGATTCACCTGTGAATTACGGGTGCACTGTGCTGCATGATCAGCAAGTTCAGCAGCAAATTCTACCCCTGACAAACCACCACCACCGATGACAAACCGAAGCATATCTCTTCGCCGCTCTTCAACCGGCTCTGATGCCGCACGCATACAGAGTTGACCAATATAGTCGCAGATCAGATGAGCGTCTCTCAAAGTCTGAAGCGGGAAAGAGTTTTCCTGCAATCCGGGGATATTGTAAAAATTTACCTGACTTCCAAGCGCTATTATCAGGTAGTTAAATGGCAAAGATCCGCTTTCCATATGAACGATACGCTCATTGGAATCAATTCTGGTTACTTCTCCAAGATAAAAAACGATATTTTGTCCTTGTATAATGCGGTCAATAGGAATGGATATCTCTGTTTTTCGAACAGCTGCCTCATGCAATTGTGTCTTGAGCGTATGGTAAGGGTTTCTATCAATGAGATGTATCTGGTATTCAGGACGTTGACGGAACAACCTTGCTAACCTCAATACAGCGGTAATTCCTCCATAGCCTGCCCCCATGACAACAATATTCTTTTTGACTTCCATGATTGATACTTTCGGATAAATCTAAAACTATTCTGGTGGATTCGTCCTATCGGCCCTAATCCACGCTACCCATTACACAATATCACTGGGTAGTGAAATTAAGACCTTATCATAGTCAACATCATCTTGAATTTTTTATTGCTTTCAGCGCATGTGGTTGGTTGGCTGGCATGATAACAATTTCGCCCTCTTTCAGGCGAAGGTGTCTGCCAGAGATAACAATTTCCACCTCACCTTCAAGAAGATAAACTAATGCATCAAATGGCGCTGTATGTTCGCTCAACCCTTGCCCTTCATCAAAGGCAAACACAGTTACAGTCCCTGTCTTTTTGTTAGTTATCTCTCGGCTCACTACGGAGCAATCCTGGTAATCCACTAGATCAATTAATTTTGTAGACTGCGATTCAAGTGTCTTGATATGGGCTTGTTTCTTGTCCTGATCCATCTTCCTGTTTCCTTGTGAATCGGTTATCACAACAACCGGTAAATACGCTAATCCTTGATTTGTTCGTTCAACACCGACTGCATTTTATCGCTGAGCATTTGAGTCTCCTTCTGTTTGTTTGGCATGCCTTACGAAGAATTTTTCGCATCATTTGCAATAAAGATAGCACCTTTTCAATCTCATACGCCAAACTTTGTTTTTACAATGTCTGCGTGGCAGAGAGGATTGTTATCTCCATAGCCGCCCTTACCCAAGAGAATCGCTTTTTTACGATGTCAAATTGTCCGCCAGATTTTATGAAGGCCGCCGTGCCTTTGATCAGGAACCCAGCACCCGGGCCGCTGAGTCCCTGTACCTCTCGGCTTCCAAGGGTTAAAAGAATGTTGTTATTTTTCTCCACATTGGCTTCAGTCCGTATCATGCCGCCAACAGGAAGCAAAATATGCCCATCTCGGGTGACGACTATGTAGCTATTCCAGGTATTTACCATATGCGGACCGTCGCCGCCCATGGTCACTATTGCGACTACACCCTCGCATTTAAGAATCTGCATCATCTTGTCTGGGATCATCTTCTGCAAAACCTCCTCATGTTTTTCGTATCTTATCACAATCGCATTTCCTTGTGCCTAACGCTCCGGCTCATCAACGGTATTCTGTCCGCCGGAGCCGGTCGTTCGCTAATGGGCACAGTTCTGCTATTTCCACTGTCGGAGTTCAATAATAAGCCCATCCGGGTCTCTTATCTCTCCACGGAATGAATTGCCCAAGTCTATGGGCTCCCGGGCTATGGTTATCCCTTTGCCCTTCAGGTAATCCACCGCCATTGCCATATCGTCCACCTCAAGGGCAATGGCCCTGTATCCTATCTCCCAGGGATTCTCGGATTTTGGCTTGGGATCATCTACGGAGATAATCTCAATGACCGTATCGCCAAGTTCAATATAAACAATCTCTCTCATGGGCGGCATTTTCATTTCCTTACGACTCCTAATTCTAAAGCCAAGAACGTCTACATAGAAGTCAATGGTCTTTTCTGCATTCCTTGGTACTATTTCCACGTGGTCAACTCTCTTGAACATTATTCTGGCTCCTTTTTCATTATGAATCGGTTATCATAGCAACGGGTAAATACGCTAAACCTTGATTTACAAAAGACAAAAAAATCCATTTTATTCATTCAATCCACATTATCAAATTTGTTCAAACTGTTCCTTTGGGGCGCCACATTGAGGACAGACCCCAATCTTCAGGTAAATTCTGAAAGCTGATACCAGGATTAATTCCATGGTCAGGATCGCAAAAATTTGGGTCGTAGATATATCCACAAATCACACATTTGTATCTTCCCATTTTCTTACCTTCTCCTTATGTTTCCTGCGTAAAGTAATCAAAACTATGATTGTATATCATTGATTCAAGTTAAAAATTTCTGCATCACCAAACGCCCTGAGGTGCACTTAATAAGCACGTTACCGGGTCGCCGCCCGGCGGGTCACTGCCAGGTCATAGGCGCGTGCGATATCAGTATTGCGCAGCAAACCCACTAGACTATGCAAATTGTTGCGGGCAACGACTGGCAATTGACCAACATTGCGCATTCCGGTGCGCCGCAACGCGGCGCCAATCGTCTCGTCGGGATATGTCAGGAGCAACTCTCGCGTGCAGACTTCACCAACAGTACGCACTAAGCCACTATCGTCATCCTGAGCGCGGTCAATGTCCTGCAAAGTGATAATACCCGCCAATTCGCCGACATCATTGAGCACGGGTAAGCCGTGTTGTCGTTTTCTGGTGAGCAAATCGGTTGCTGCTGTCAACGTATCAGATTCCCGTAAAGTAATAATTTCAGTCTCCATGACTTCACTTACCATAATTGTTTCCAGCACGTCAATGTCGCGTCCTCGTTGCAGACGTATACCCTTACGCTTCAGTCCCAAGGTGTATACTGAATCGTGTTGTAAATGCCAAGAAAGGAACAGACTAACATTTACTGCGGCTATCAGTGGCAGAATAATCCGATAGTCATGGGTCATTTCAAATAATAGGATGAACGAGGTAATCGGCGCATGTATCGTGCCTGCAAGGGCGGCAGCCATCCCTACCATCGCAAAGGCAGGCGGTGAAATGTTGAGAGAAGGAAAAATCTGTTGGGCAATAAGTCCATAAGCGCTTCCAAGCGCGGCGCCGGAAAAAAGGGCAGGCGCAAATACACCTCCGTGGAAACCGCTGCTGAAGCAAATTGGCGTTAGCACTAGTCTGGCTAACGCCAGCGAAAGCAGGAGGGTCACATCCATCGGTTTGCCATGTAAAATATTTTCAATTGTGGCATAGCCTGTGCCAAATACTTGCGGCAGATGCATTCCAACGAGGCCAACGGCGAGACCAGCAACTGCAGGTTTAAACCAGCGCGGGGCATTCCATGTATCAAAGATACCCCGCGTGAAATGGTGCAAGCGAGTATAGAATGCCGCACTGAGCCCGGACAGCACACCTAACCCAAAATAGAGCGGCAGTTCCCATGCTGAATTAAAGGCATATGCAGGGATGTGAAATGCAGGTTGAGACCCTGATATGGCCTGAGTAAACACAGATGAGATCACAGATGCTAATGTAACGATCCCAAAGGCGTTTACATTCAGTTCGCCTATAACAATCTCTAAAGCGAAAAATATGCCGGCAATAGGTGCGTTGAAGGCTGCGGCTAGCCCCCCTGCAACTCCCGATGCAACAAGTGCACGGATTCGTTCATCAGAAAGGCGCAAGAGTTGCCCAAACATTGATCCCAAGTACGCGCCAATCTGCACTGAAGGGTCCGCAGGACCCACTGAAGCGCCTGAACCGATGGATAATGCAGCGGCAACTGTTTTGATTGGTATTTTTCGATATGGCAGCCGTCCACCTCCTAATGACACGGATTCCATAATACCTGCTATGCCATGATATCGTTCCTTACCAATAAAAAAGTGAGAAATCAGTCCGACTGCGAGACCACCGATGACAGGTATAAAGAAGATCATCCAATTTCCTGTGTGGCCTAATACTGTTCCTATGCTGTCAAATCCTGCCCAATTTGCCAAATCCTGGAAAAATCGAAGGGCGATTTCTTTACGGTGAAAAAGGCCCAGGGGTGTGTCTATCCCTTCAAATGCATACCGATATATCACGTTAAACATCTGTTTGAAGAGCCATACTCCTATGCCGCTCGTGAGGCCAACGAGTATCGCTATTACAGCAAGAGCAACTGATTCGGAGAATTGCTGACGATTGAGCCAGCGCATGATCTTACCGGGAGAAAATAATCTTATTTTTGTCCAGATATATGGTAACATAACATTGCTTTGTTGAAAAACGTAGGTAAGAAAATATTTTTAAGTCGTAAGTATAATCAGGTATAGCTTCTGATTATTTAATACTTTGCGACTAATATTTACTCTTGGTTTATCATTTTATCCCTGCTTGAATTCTCTTCGACATATGCATTACCAAAGAACAAAAAACTTGCTGATGACTATTTCAAAATCAAATCTAAAAGGTTTAAGAAAAAACTTGTCGCTTAATTTTTAACAAACATGAGTATTTTCGGAAAGCCCTTCGGCAAACTGTTCCAGGCGGTGATGCACGTCCCTGCCTACCCGTTCCCACACCTGTTCAAATTGCTGATACAAGGCTTGCTGCTCCTCCAGACTTAGGACCTTGTTGGTTAGCGGAAACAGTAGATAGTCTTCCTTCCAAATGTGATTGGGATACAGCGCGGCAAGCTCTCTCAAGCTCTTTACCACTGCCTTTTTGGCATCGGGATCACCGCTTTGGTAGATATCTGCCGCATCGGCCAACTCTTTGACGAGCGCCCGGCCTCGCGTGTGCTCGGCCGTCAGCATTCCTATAGGGCAACCTTGTTTTGAGATACCCTTATTAACCAAAGCCGGGAATAGCAACTCCTCTTCTTTGTCGTGATGACATTTATCGGCGAAGGTTTGCAGGAATTCAATCACCCCACGAAGCGTTTTCACATCCACTACCTGGCCCGCTTCCAGCCGATCGGTCAGCCATGGAACCGCGCCGATCACTTTGGCAATAATAAGATGTTCATCCTCAAGCATCTGGATTGGACTGTTGCTCGCCATCTTTGATCTCCTTATCAGATAAATAAAATTTGATCATGGCCAGTCTCCGCAAGAAATGTGGTTAGCCCCATACTCTTATCAACCTCATTTACAAGTTCGTCCCGGGATATATTTAACAAGCCCATAGAATTGGTGCAGACATAAAACTTTGCGCCCATTGATTTGGACTGGGTTAAAATTTCAGATATTTCCTGAATATGGCCTTTTTTCATATGCTCTTCTAATAGTTTCCTGTGAGTCTGTCCCTCATCATTAAGTTGGAACACAGGTTTTTCTTTTACCAGATATTGTAATGCCCAGTAGGTAAAAAAACATCTTACCTCTCTGCCTAATGCCAGGGCTACAAGGACAATGGAAAACCCGTGATACATACGGTCGTATGAACCGCTATGAAATATTATCGACAAACCTTTCTTATCTGTTTCCATGTATTTTATTTGTTTCTTATAGTATCAGCCCAATCTAATAAAGATACGTCCGCCTTCCTTGCGATAGCAAGTTTTTCGCTTAAAGTATCTATTTCTTTTTTATTTAATCTTTCAGAAAGTATCGACAGGCCGTCACAGTTTGAGACATGGATCAGGAGCGCTCTTGCCGCCGAAACGGCCTGCTTTGCCTCTTCGCCAGTTAGGCTATCCTTCTTTAACAGCTCGGCACAAAAACGGGCAGTAGCTATTACACCATCATGCTCCTTGAGTAACTGGTCTACATATTCACCCAACAGTACACGGAGTGCGGGATAAAGGGTCTCTTCCTCATACCGAAAATGTGGACCGACAACCACGTTTATCTTACCGAGGATTGTCCTTGCCCTGGCGACATCCTTTGATTGCAAGGCTTCCATTAATTCAAGCAATCCGTCCCTTACCTTTCTGTGATCTTCCCTGAATTCTACAATGGGATCTAGTTTTACCATCCTGATCATCCCCCTCTCTAAAATCTTTTTTACTTTCAACATTCAATTGATTATCAACAAAGGAAACATTCCCTTCCACCACTTTGTTCCAAACATTTGACAATACTCCTTCTTTTGCTCAAACCAGCTAGATCGAAATCATGGATTACAACGAAGGGTAATGGGATAAAAAGCACTCATATTTATAGAATCATACGGTTAAAACCTGTTTATTCATTATACCGATTTTCATAGGTAGACTTTAATACTTTTATTTCTTCTTCAGAAAGACCCTTCATCCACAAATGTTCTTCCTGTTCCAACAATTCCTCAATTTTTTGTTCGTATTTTATCTTCATCGCATCACTCTTTTGGGCAGCGGCCTTAATTACGGCAGGTAAAAACTTCATATAATAGTGCTTTGCCACCTCATACATGCCATGCCAGTGAGTATAATCAGGACCCATCATACTTGCTCCATGTCGCGCCCTTCTGCCTTCATGGTGCCACAATTCCCAGAAAACCCATTGTACCTCATGTTCAAATGGGGCATTTGGGTTTAAGACTTCATCCTCATTCAGCGCCTTCATCATTGCCTGCGCAGGTTTTGCAAATTTTTCGTTATAGAGGACCACAAGACTATCGAATTGTTGGTAAAAATTGTCGACATGGGTATGATTATGGCAATTCCTACACACGCCCTTCATTTTTTCACGCCGTTCTTGCCAGGTCACAATTTTATCAACGCGTTTTGAAACAACCTTCTTAACCAGCGTTTCCTCCTGCACGATTTTTTCAATCACCTGCACCTCTTCACCAATCTCAGGCAATTTCCGGGTATCGGGATAATCTTCCTTAAAACCATCTTCGTATATCACCATATTTATCTTTGTGCTGATGACCGGCCGAAGTGTCCAGCTAATTCGTTCACCAACATCATGGTTACTCGCATTATGCTCTCCTTCCGATGTCATATAGCTGCTGATATGGCAGGTAGTACACGTCGGAGCTGCGGAGTAATCCTTTCCCAACACCCACCTACCTTCTTTATCCAGCGCCATGTGATCAATATTGGCGGTATACGCAATTCCGTGTTTTGATTCTTTATAAATTTCCATTTGCGGATGATCAGGCCCCATATGGCACTTTCCGCAATTTTCAGGTGCTCTGGACAATTTTGCCTCAAATGAATGTCTCGAATGGCATGCGTGGCACGAACCTTTTGAACCATCCGGATTTAGCCGGCCAATTCCACTATTTGGCCATGTATCAGGGTCAATTACCGGTTTTCCTCTTTCCCGCAATATCTCACCCGCATCATTACGCTTAAATCTTATTATGCTTCCGTGGCATTGCAAACAACCGTTAACGGCATCTGCATTATTGTCTGGAAGGCCAATAGCCTTCTCAGCAAGCAGATTATCAAGGCTATCAAAGATTTCACCGGCTTTTGCATGATGACTTCTTGAAAATTCTTTATACTCAATTGCATGGCAATTTGAGCAGTCTTTGGGAGTAACTAATATAGAAATTAAAGCTCCCATATGCTGCCAGGCGTCTATTTCTCCCTCATTAGCCTTGTGACAATCAACACACCCTACCCCTTTTTGGGCATGGCGTGATCGTTCCCATTCCATCACCAGGGCAGACGCTATGGTTTTATGGCATTCGACGCACATTTGATTCGCAACTGTTATTATCGGACTTGGCTTCACATCGAGCAGGTATTGTTTTTCAACTTCAACTGCTTTCTCCGGTACATGTGAAAATTTCCCGGTCAAAGCATGGTTCTCTCTGTGCAGCTCATTAGCCACGGCACACACGGCGCCAAAAACTGATAGTTCCAAGAATAAAAACAGATAAAAAATCTTTAGCAAGTTTGTTTTGTTGCACATGTGTTTCATTCTCTTTTCTCTTATTCAGTTGATCGTCTCTCTATTATATTGTACCTTTCCTCCCAGTACACAGTCTTTCTGCAATAGTCGGCATACTTTCTTTTATCTTACACATTCATCTTTCTTTTGATGTGGATAATCCCAACTCATTTCTTTTTCAATACCTCCAAAAGCACTTGTGCGTTATTTATTTCTTCTTTTTTGGCAGCATATAGGAGAGTAACTTTTTTCTTTTTCCCTAAATCTACCAATTGTTTCAAGAGTTCGTTTTTATCTTTCAACTCTTTCATATAACGACTTTTAAACTCCTGCCAGTGTTCCTCTTTATGACCAAACCATTTACGGAGCGTATCACTGGGACCGATCTCTTTCATCCAGTGGTCAATTTTAGCCTCCTCTTTTTTGAGACCCCGTGGCCAGAGACGATCAATCAACACTCTTATCCCATCATCTTCATCCGGTTTTTCATAAACCCGTTTTATTCCAAACATAGCAAATTTAAACCACCTTTCTCGTCACTCTATAAAAAAATCCAGTCTCATTTTAAAACAAGCAGCATAACTTCTGTGGCATAGTAATTTTCCATTTTAGCCAATTTTTAAGCCGAGTGTTAGCTTGAAGTTATAAATTCGTTATTTAATCGTTCAATATCTTCTTGCTGTAATTTCCAGCCGATCGCACCCAGGTTTTCCTTAAGGTGCTCAAGTTTTGTTGATTTTGTTATGGTAACAATCCCCTTCTTGGAAATTAACCAATTTATCGCAATTTGAGATTGAGTTCTGTTATATTTGTCAGCGAATTCATCTAAGATTTTAAAACCAGGTTTTGCGAGTTCACCCTTTGCAAGAGGTCTCCATGCGATAATGAGAATATTATTTTCCTGGCAATAGGGAATTATTTTAGATTCCATATTTTCTGTAACTCTACCTTTGTCTCTCACAAGCAGGTTGTATTCAATTTCATTAGCAACAATTTTATTTTTGGTATATTTCTGCGCTTCTTTTATTTGTTCAACCGAAAAATTGCTTACCCCCATACACCGAATCAGTTTCTGTTCAACTAAAAAATTCATTGCCTTCATGGTTTCCTGTATGGGGATGTCCGGATTTGGCGCATGAATCAGATATAAATCAATATAATCCGTATTTAATCTTCTCAGACTTCCTTTTGCAGAAGCAAGGAGATCGTCGTAGCTTAAATGCTCCGGTGAAACTTTCGATGTGATAAATAGACTTTTTCTACCAAAACCACCGATTGCCCTTCCAACCAGTTCTTCTGTATGGCCTTCGGCATACGATTCAGCGATATCAATATGTGTTATTCCAAGTTTGATTGCAGTTTTTATTGCAGAAATATCTTCTTTATCATACGTGGCGTCTGCTTCATCCCCTCCACCAATAGTCCATGTCCCAAGACCTATAACGGGTATTGTAATACTATCTGTCAGCTTTTTGAATTCCATGTTAGCCTCTCATTAAAATCGGATGGGCATTTCTCAACTACATCCGTCCATTTCGTAAATGTAATAACCGCTCTCTTTAATGGCCTTCTCAACATCCTCTGATGCATCTTCTATATGACAGAAGCGACATTCTTTCGTTGTGAGTGGTTGCCCCTCTTGCCCCACTCTTTTTAGATATTCATGACCATATTGAAGGGCATTTTCATGGGCCTGGTCCTTTGGGACGATAATATCAAAATGCATTGTCGCCCCGTTTTTCTTTACGACATAGGTATCATAGACAGCTACTTTCATAGATTTTCCTTTCTTCTTTTAGAATGAAATTAACAGGTGCTTGGGAGTTGGTCTCTGGCAGGTATAATAACCAGGATATCCATTTGAAAACATCTTTACAGTGAAGTCTCGTCTTTATTAAAGCGAGCATGCCTGATATTGCTTAATCTCGCGCTAATATGGTCTAACATTTCATTAACACGGCCGAACAAATGTGGATCACTCAAAGAGTTGCTTATCCGTTATGAACAATTGGTGAACCACCATTACAAGGATTACCAAGGGAAGCATATAATAGTTTATAACATTTGATACCTAAGTTCTCGTTTCATCTGAGAAGGAAGCTTAATTACAGACGTATTTTACTGTTTTACAATTGATCGGTGCAAGCTATTACATACTCCCCTTAGTAATATGCTCTGGTTATCATTCTTTTTGACTATCAATAGTGGTCTATCTTTTTTTCGCCAGAGTTATTCTTTCCTCTTACAGGTACAAGTACCAGATTCTTTGCCACATCCACTGCAAACGCCATTCTTAATAGGCTTGCCGCATGTATTACATGGCGTACATCCGCAAGTTTGACACATATTTTCACCCCCTTTCTATTTTATAAAGCGAAACCAACATCAACCGCTCATAGTATTTAAGGAACTGCTGGGTTTCGTTCCTCAACCCCAACCTACAAAACTGAAGTAGCTATTATTCAGTGTCCTATTACATTAAGATTTATATCCTCTGCGGGGAAGAAATCCGCAATACCAAGACCTTGCCCATGCGTCATGAAAAGACCAGTTTGTATAACCGTACATTTGCCCGGCGTGCCCTCAGGGATACCAAATTCTGCGATCAATGGACCTTTTGCATGAGCGCTGAAGGAAAGGAATTTCAGCTCCTGCCCAGGCTCGGTAGCTCCGACGGCGAACCGGATCAAGTCCGGCAGGGGAGCGCCCGGCGCAGTGTTGATGAAGACAACATGCAGAAATGTATCGGCTAAAGCCTGCCCCTCACCATTAAGTACATCAACAGGCCGGTGGCCAAACAGGGTAGCTTTATTCGCAATCTGATCAGAAACATCTCCTGCGAGATCTAATTCGACTACCCATGCATTTGCATTTTTCGTATGGAGTAACACAGTAACTTCCGCACGACCATCTTTTAATCTACGTTCGGTGACAGTTCCCGTTATTTCAGGTTTTTCTCCATTAGGATAGGCATTTACCAAACCTGCGTAATCTATCCCTGCGAATAAAGCTGCCGCATCTTGAACGCCATCGTTATCTTTATCAAAATCCTTTGACCAGCCAATGAAGTTAGGATCGGGAGGGATAGAGAGGAAACATCCGCTCGCGCCATCATCAATGCAAAAGGTTCCTTGTTGAGATAGAAAATCCTGGATTGGCCGTTGTATAGTTCTGCCTTGTACAAGTGTTGGAGTCGCAAGAACTATAAGCACAAACAAAATTCCAAACAGAACAGTTGCACCTCGCCAATAATTCGAAACAATTCTCATAATATTATTCTCCGTTATAAAAATTGTAAACATTTATAATTATTCCAGGTATAACTCCGATACACACTACTTTTTATTTCATGCACCTTTTACCGCAAGAAGTCTTGATTGTATTTCATATCATATTTTTACACCTCCTTCTTTGAAAAAGTACAAAAAAATAAGTAGTGCGGCATTCAGCAATGGAACTTAGGAAAGCTAGCGTTATATCTCAAGTGCTTCCACAATAAAGAGATAGACTACCGAGAAACCCATAATGTCAGTAAGTGTCATTACCTCTTTATTTTACCATGAATTACAAAATTAAAAGCAATACAGATACCAGAAATTAAAATGAAGCGAGTGTATTAAGAAAATTCATACTATGTTGTGATTACAGTTAGGAATAGATATCTATTAAAAAAATAAACGGCCACGCATTCATTCAAACGACTGCGTCAAAAAGCGTGTCATGTCACACTTTAAATGTGCCATGCTACACCTTAAGCGTGTCATGTCACACTTTTTGATGCGCTTTTCATGGGGAAAAAGGGAAATAAGATTATCGTTATCCGATTAGGAAATTGCGTATCAACATACAAAACGAACTTCTCTTTTTTACCTTGCTTTTCCCTTCAATATTTACTACCCTTCTCATTAACTACTCCCTTTCTGATGTTTATTTTCCCTTAAACCAAACAGTATTTTCATAATTTTTGGAGAAAGAGAAATGTGTGTCCGTGTTCCCCTCTAACCCCCCTTTAAAAAAGGGGAAAGAAGGATAAGTTGAGAAAAGAGGGAGCGAGGGATTTCCCTCTTTTCTCAACTTATCTTTACCCACAAGTCAGAGAGGTAAATTTGAGTAGTGCGATAAGACGAAACAGGGTGGCACGGACAAACCATACCCCCGTATGTCTTGAACGGGGATCTTTTGTCCATGTTGTTCAAGTACACCCGTGGATAGGGAATATACCACACTGACAAACAGAGTTTGTCAATGCCACCCGGGAATAGGCTTACAGAGCATATAAAGTTTCTTCAGAGAGACGCCCCCGGCGAGACATCTCTTCATGGTATTCTAAAGATGTGGGTAAGGATAAGCTATAGCATCCAACAGATGAAACCGAACAGAATGTGGGGAAAGTTGAGAGTCTTTGGCTCATAGATAAGTGTATGAAATGGAGAGGATTCTTAACATGTCATTGCGAGCGTAGTGTCCGAAGCAATCCCTTGAATATTTCAGAAGAGATTGCTTCGGAAAAGACCCCTCGCAATGACAAACAGGGTAATCCTTCTCCAGTTGATGATATGTTCGGTTTCATCATTTGGATACTATAGAATAATGGGGTGCGAGGGATTTCTCCCTTTTTTAAAGGGGGATCACAAGGGGGATTATGAGTGGTTTGTTATTCTTCACCGTTTACACATGTTAGCTTGATGCATATGGGCTTTAGCCTTGCCAGGCAACCCGAAAGGGTTGCCCTACGGAATTGAAATTTCTCAACGTTAATAAACACAGAGATACACGATGTTGCAATGGTACCAGACGGAGGATTTTGAAGATGCAAGTGTTGCGTCTTTACCTAATCCCGTAGGGAGGTCATGATTATAGAAAAAGCAGAAAAAAGCCCTTCAACCCCGAAGGGATGACATAGAATATCCGCATTGAGATATCATCCCTTCGGGATTTGATGGTAGGGTATATTGTACCCAGAATCATTTCACCCCTTCGGGGTTGAATGCGGTATATTCGGTTTCATACAGAGGGTACTCTATGTAGAGCAAATTATATCATAATTTTATATTCCTTCTTAGTTACACTTTACTGAACTCATGTAAGGTACATAATAATAAAGGAAGAACAATCTATGTCATCAAAGAAAAAGACAAAAAGAAAGATAAAAGAAGCTTCAATAACCCCTGACCATCGAATAGACAAAGTTATAGAAGGCCATGTTGAGGAAACCTCATCCTGGCGAATTTTTAAGATTATAGGTGAGTTTGTTAGTGGCTATGAATTCCTAAGAAATTACCCTTTGTCAGCCAGTATATTTGGTTCGGCTCGCCGTGGATTTAAAGATGAAATTTATAAAGAGGCACGGAAATTAGGATATAAATTGGCCAAGGCTGGTTTTGCCGTAATTACAGGCGGAGGCCCGGGTGTGATGGAAGCGGCCAATCGAGGCGCATACGATGCAGGCGGCAAATCTGTTGGGATTAATATCCAATTAGCTGTTGAGCAAGAGACCAATCCATATGTCATAGAATCTATAGCGGTTAATCACTTTTTTATACGTAAATTAATGTTGTCATTTGCTTCAGAGGTCTATATTTTTTTCCCAGGGGGCTTTGGAACTCTCGATGAATTTTTTGAATTGATTACCCTGGTTCAAACAAAAAAGAGCAAACCAATTCCTATTATTTTAATAGATAGAGAATATTGGTCACCGCTTTTAGCGTGGATAGAAAATCAGATATACAAAAAAAATAATGCTATAAATCCGGAAGATATGCACATCTACCATTTAGTGGATACGGCAGATGAGGCTTTTCAGTTAATTCAGAATCTGGCTAATAGTAAATAATAAATCTTTATTCTCCATGAATTAAGCCCTTGTCAAATGCCGGTATTTAATGCGATGGGGTTGGTCGCCTGCAGCGCCGAGGCGTTTCTTTCGATCTGCCTCGTATTCGGAATAATTTCCTTCAAACCAGACGACTTTGCTATCACCCTCAAAAGCAAGGATATGGGTAGCAATCCGATCCAGGAACCATCGGTCATGGCTAATTACCACGACACAGCCGGAGAAGTTTTCCATGGCGTCTTCAAGGGCTCGCATGGTGTTTACATCAAGATCGTTCGTGGGTTCGTCCAACAGAAGCACATTGGCGCCATCGTTCAGCATGCAGGCAAGGTGTACCCTGTTCCGTTCTCCCCCGGATAGGGCTCCCACCGGCTTTTGCTGGTCTGCCCCAAAAAAATTAAAACGCGCCACATAAGCGCGGGAATTGACCTCTCTGTTGCCAAGCCGGATGGTATCCCGGCCTCCGGAAATTATCTCCCATACGGTCTTATTCGGATCGAGGGTTTCCCGGTTCTGATCAACGTACGCAAGCTTAACCGACTCTCCCACCCGAATTGTACCGGCATCCGGTTTCTCCTGACCAGTTATCATTCGGAATAGCGTAGTTTTCCCGGCGCCATTAGGGCCAATAACTCCAATGATGCCTCCCCGCGGCAGAGAAAACGTCATCCCCTCCACCAAAATACAATCCCCGTATGCCTTGGAGACCTGGTCTGCCTCAATTACTAAATTACCCAGTCTTGGGCCGGGCGGAATGTAGATCTCTAACTCCTTTATTCGTTTTTCATTTTGTTGTTCAAGAAGCAACTCATAAGAGTTAATACGCGCCTTTGATTTTGCATGTCTGCCCTTCGGCGTCATCCTGATCCATTCCAGCTCGCGCTGTAAAGTCTTCTGCCGTTCTGTTTCCTGCTTTTCTTCCTGCTGCAATCTCTTTTGCTTTTGCTCAAGCCACGACGTATAATTCCCCTTCCATGGAATTCCATACCCCCGGTCCAGCTCTAATATCCAACCGGCTACATTATCGAGGAAATAACGATCATGGGTTACCGCAATTATGGTTCCCTCATAATTTTGCAAATGATGCTCTAACCAGGCTACTGATTCGGCGTCAAGGTGGTTCGTCGGTTCGTCTAAAAGCAGGATGTCCGGCTTTTGTAATAATAACCGGCAAAGTGCAACACGGCGTCGTTCTCCTCCGGATAATACCTTTACCGGTGTGTTCCCTTCAGGGCAGCGCAAGGCATCCATAGCCATTTCCAGACGAGAATCCAAATCCCATGCCCCCAGTGTATCAATTTTTTCCTGCACCTCCCCCTGCCGTTCTATCAGCTTATCCATATCTTTGTCCGACATCGGCCTGGCAAATTGCTCGTTAATCTGGTTATACTCATAATGGAGGTCTGCCAATTCCTGAACACCCTGCTCCACAATCTCACGCACCGTTTTTGTTCCATCCAGGAACGGTTCTTGTTCGAGAAATCCAACTGTGTAGCCTGCGGAAAGGGTTGCCTGTCCGTTAAAGTCCTTATCTACTCCAGCAAGAATGCGCAGAAGAGAACTCTTTCCTGAACCATTTAAACCCAGCACACCAATTTTTGCGCCGTAAAAATACGAAAGGGAAATATCCTTCAACACGGGCTTCTTATCATAATATTTGCTTACCTTGAACATGGAATAGATAACTTTGTTTGGTTGATTACTCATGCAACTTGTCTCCGAAAAAATATTTTGAAAATACCTGTAGAGGTTTTTAGTATGTATCTTATCATGTGCAATACTATAAAGATATTTTATTGATTTGGCAAGTTTCTCCTTTGACAGAAAGAAAATACTCTGTAATGGAAACGATGAAATTGCATTCCTGGTAGTAACGAAGCATAATTATCATAGGCTTCCTGGAAGGTGGAATTGAGGAAAACGAAGATTTGTATTCTATCCTTAAGCGCAAAATTCCCGAAGAAACGGGAAGCTGTATTATAACATGTTCAAATTCTTTTTCCTTCATTTTATTCTTCCTTCTAATAAAACAAATCAACCTTTCCGCTTTTTGCGGTCGGCTAGATTTATCGTGATCAACGATTGAAACCAGACAGCATATGGCGGGGACAAAGTTTTGTAAACCGCATATTCTCCGGTATAGTGGCCAATATTTACCATGAAAACACTCACGGAGTCGATACAGGGAGAGGTTTTAGCCTTGCCCTATGTACATGTATTATGCAGAGAAAATTCAATCGTGTAGCCTCCCCCTGAATCCCCCTCACGGAGGGGGACAAGCGCTGCCCCCGCTGGCGGGGGTGAAGGGCATATGCACCAAGCTAAGGATTTTGTGTCCAGAACTTCATTGCTAACGCTATCTTTCACCCCTTTGGGGCTATTAGGGTATTATTCCTTATCTCCCGGACATTCATCCCTGGTTAGAGACTTCTAGCCCTTCGCTGCCTATGATTGTTCCTGTAGCTTGTAGTAGCTTGTTCCCAAACTCCGTTTGGGAATACAATTGCCTGGAAACTCTGTTTCCAGAGTCCATAGTTCTGAGAAATCATACGATCAGGTACTTATATCAACATCATCGCTCTCGATGGGTTCGAATGCGGGCTCATAGTATTCTTCTGAGTCATCAAAAGTCTCCCATTAATGCGATTGCCAAGATGTATCACGTGGATCGCAGAAGTGTTTCTTCCTGGATTGATCGTTGGTGGAGCTCAGGATTCGTTGGCCCTTACGATCTCCCCATAAGTGGACGTCCTTGTATCCTTATCCCAGCAGAGCAGCAAAAAACTTTACGATACCTCAGAAAATATCACAGAGATTTAAAAAAGGTTGTTGTTGCTGTTCAGCGGAAAACCGTTAAACGAGTGAGTACGAAAACGATTAGGCGAATTGCAAAAAGAGCTCGCCTGGTATGGAGGTGATGGTGCTTATGATAAGAGGAAAGTCTATGATAGCTGCATCAGAAGAGAGATTCCTACGATTCGTATTCCTCCTGGAAGGAATGTAAAGATTTGATAACATGGCAATAACAGTACAAATCCTCATACACGGGATGAGAATCTCAGAGACATTCGAAGTACTTCACGAAAATGGTGGAAAGAGGTAGTGAAATATCATATTCGTTCCCTTGTTGAAAGTGTCATCTTTCGCTCGAAAAGTATACTTTACATCACAGCTTGTCTGGCTTATTTTCTGGAGACACGGGCTGAACTTTTACATCCGCAGGGTTTTTTGCAGGAACTTCCAATTCGTTCGTATGTGTAGTTTCCCTTGTTATTATACGTGAATAAATTTGGTTCGCCCATCGCTTGGTGAACCCTTGGTACCATAGAAATACTATCAGTGCTGATATAGCAAAGAGTGTAATATACAACTTCCAAGGACGTTTTTTTTCGGCAAAGGGATCGTAGAGAGAGCGTTCCGCTCCATAGGGCAAGGCAGCAATTCCGGTGAGAGCAGTACCAAAGGGGATATTCATCTTAGCACGGGTATTCACTGCCCAGCCGCTGGCATCAAGGATAGGAGCGAGATTGCGTTCCCTTAGTTTAAGCCAGGCAATGACCATAGACGGTCCTGATATAACGAAGATGAGTCCTACAATCGACAGTGGCATTTGCCACCAAACCAATTGTAAGAAACCGGTCGCCACTGAAGCGATTGCAGTGCCAATGGCGCCAATAGCAAGGCCTATAGCGGCAAATATACCAGCAAATTTAGCTACATCGAAGGTCTGAGGTGTTGGCGTCTTTCCTGCATCTGTGGCTTGGGTTACACTATCAATGCTGCCTGAAGCCTTGTCGATTGTAGACTTGTCTCGGGCAGCAGCAATCTTTTCAATTTGTTCAGAAATCATTCGGGCAATCCGTTTGTATGGTGACCAGAAAGCTTGATTTATACTGATGGGATGTTCAACAATTTTTATAACTGTTGCATCCCAGTCCCGACCTTGTCTGTCATAAAAAATAGCGTTGCGCCCCACCATAAGGTTGCCTGAATCACCACTCGTTAATGCCGCAACAATATTTAGCTTCTCTATGTTGCCATTTCGAGTACATTCACAGTAAACTAAATGAATCCGGCTTAATTGAGCAAGAGTGCTGTGCTTTCCAACATCGTCAACTTTAAGACAGAGATCACAGCTTCTCTGGTCAAGATAAAGTGTTCCTGCCTGAAAAATGGCTTTTTTCTTGCTCGTGTAAAAATCACGAAAAGAAACAAAATTATTAATTAAGGTAATAAGGTCTCTGTAATAGTGCGCAAGTCTTTCTACAGCGACGATGGCCTTTACTTCCGGCTCAAGCGATTTATCCTTTGCAATAAGTTCGAAAATGGCCTCTTTACATCCATTCATCAATAACTCCCGAACACGTTTAAGTCCTAGTTTTTCAACTAAGGTTCCTTTCTTGATAGCCTGCCACTCCTCATAATCAGCAAATTTGGCATGAATGATTTCCCATTCATCTGCTGTCAAACCGGTTTTTGTTCCAAATAAGGGTTGTACGATATTTGCCCGGAATTCCTCCATAAGTTCAATCCATACCGGATTAAGACCCTCTATCAGCGGAAGCGGACGTTCTGCCTCAATTCTGGCTAATGGTAACATGGTCAATTCATCTGTTTTCACTGATAAACTCTTATGTGCTAAAGCCCTGTATGTGGCTTTTGAAGGATTTAATGGTTTTGCAGCATGAGAATCAAACGCCACGAGATGACAACGAATAAAATAGTCGTCAATTTTAGCTTTCATCGCCTGATAAGCATCTAAAGCCTGGATAGTCATGTCCCCGAAGGGAAGAACCTTCTCGGCCTTTGCCTCAGCATCACTCCACCAATCAGAAAATGCCTGAGCTTCTTCAAAAAACTTTTTGACTTTTTCATAACTTATACCTTGCTCACCGCTAAGATCTTTTTCTGATCCCATCAATGCGATAATATCCTCAATCGTCTTCTTCAATCCGACGTCATCCGTTGCCGTAAGTGGAATTATTCCATCACCGTTAAAGCGGGTTTTGGCGAAGATCCTGGCAGTATCAGTTGTGTCTTCGGGTGTAATTGCCGAAGCGTCAGCCTTTCCCAGATTCTTCAGTATTTCTCGCGCGGAAGAAAGTAATTGACGGCCTTCTGCAGTATTGTCATTAATTGCGTCAAGCGGTAATGCAGGACTCCCTTTAATTAAATCTTCTGGATTTTTTAGCACCGAATAAGTCCACTTAATAGCTGAGATTACCTCAGGAACCCGTATTCTCCTGTCACCATCTGTATCGAGAAGTTCGAGTGTCCGGGGGGAGAACTCAAGTCCTCTGACCGGGCAGCTTAGAGCAGCCCAAAGTTTCTGATCTAGCTGGTCTAGATTCCGAAAATCATCTGCTGTTTCTATACGAACCTGGTCAAAGCCACCAGAACGAAAGAAACGCCATTTATGTTGCCAGGATTTGATCTCCGTCACATCCCTTTGTTTGCCCATTAAAATCTCCTTTATTTTCATTCACCTTTTGTCCTTGGTAGTTGGAAGGAAAAAGATCACCTCGTGAATGATAAATGCCCTTTTATCTGCATTATTCTGGTGCTCAATTTTTTATCCTACACCAACTCAGCATTCATTTGGTTATAGTTTATCATAATTGCTGCATCTGTTATCCCGTCAAAGGTTGGAAGGTTGGATTGAGTCAGGTCTTTGTTATTGTTAATAAAGTCGATTCTTTTTTAACAATCTACTTATGGTCGAGTAATGCAGCCCAAGATAATCAGCCACTTCCTTATCGGTAAAAATACGGGTTCTCTTGCGTTGCCTCTCGTTGTGATGTGGTAAATAGCCCCGTCAAATTCTATTTTTAGTAGTCTTTCCATGTAACAACACGCAACATACTTTATCACTTACACAACCATATATCAAGAATAAAGGCCTGATAAAACGGAAGGTGCTTTCTCACAAAACCGTTACTATGGGTATGAAAGATAAAAACCATATATAGTCAAAGAAATGTATTTTTAGAAAAATATTTGAAGAATCCTTTGATTTTATGCCCTATTTGATTGCTTAAATTTCTAAAATCAGCTTTAATTTGACCATACCCTAAAAAGCCTCTTCCCCAAAAACGTCCTTGAAGCGTCTATTGAACGATTCGGGGGTAAAATGGAAATTTTGGGAGCCATACACTTCTACCGCATAAACAGCACAAACAGACCCTATTTTTGCAGCATGAATAATATCACCTTTTGATGTTGCAAGCCCCTTAATAAGTCCAGCCCGGTAAGCATCGCCGGCTCCGGTAGGATCGCATATCTCATGCGCTTTCGCTGCCGGGATATCAAAACTTTTTATTCCCGTATTCTCTTTCTGCATTACCACAGAACCAAACTCACCTTTTGTTACTATCAATATGTCAGTCTTCTCCAGGATGTCGTTAAGCGTCATGGAGGTTTTTTCCTGGGTTAACTGTAGCTCATAATCGTTGCAAATAAATATCTTTGATCCTTGTATCATATCAACCAAAAGCTCTTTCTTCCAGGCGGGAAGGGATTGGCCCGGATCAAAAATATAATTAATCTTCTTCTTTTTATAGAGTGTTGAAAGGTTTATCATATCGTCCAAATTCCCCGGCGCAACGATTGCAAGGGTTTTTTCAGATGCAAGAGAATCAAAATGAAAACCGGCGCTCCATTTCATTGCACCCGGATTAAATGCCGTTATCTGATTATCCGATTGATCAGTAGTTATATAGGCGCCCGCAGTAAGTTCTTCATCGATGATCTTAATATGGTTTGCGGAAATCTTATTCTTCGTTAACCAATTTCTATAAGGGTCAAAATCACGTCCAGCCGTAGCTATTATGGTTGGGTTTTCATTAAGAAGCGAGAGGGCGTAAGCAATATTACCCGCAGTTCCTCCAAAATTTTCACTCAAACCATTTATCATAAAACATACATTTAATACGTGTACCTTATCGGGAAGTATATGGTCAGAAAATTTTCCCGGAAAGTCCATAATCCTGTCATAAGCCAATGAGCCAGAAACAAGAATATTCATTTTCACTCCTTCTCTCATGAAATAGTTTGACATACTAACCCTTTGGTACATTCTTTATTATCCGCTCAATTTCTTCTCTGCCTAAAGACTCCTCTTTTATAAGAGTTTCTGCCAAATTAACCAGGGTGCTTTTATTATTCCCCAGTATTTCTTCCGCTCTCATTTCAGCATCAACAATTAACTTTTGTATTTCCTGGTCCATAAGCCATGCCATATCCTCACTGTATCGTCTCGGTTGTGCAAGCTCTCTCCCTAAAAAAGGGTGTTCTTCTCCCCTTCCAAGGTTGAGAGGTCCCACCTTATCACTCATTCCCCATTGCGCAACCATTTTCTCAGCAAGGGTTGTAGCCTCCTTGAGGTCATTCTGCGCCCCGGTGCTAACATCATTAAAATTAAGCTTCTCAGCAACTCTACCAGCAAGAGCTACGGCAAGTTTGTTCATAAGGTAATTCTTAGGATAAAAATGTCTGTCCTCTTCTGGTAAAAGCTGCGTCACCCCCATAGCCATTCCCCGGGGTACAATACTAACCTTATGGATAGGATCTGTACCCGGAAGCATGCGAGCAACAAGGGCATGTCCAGCCTCGTGATAAGCTGTTATCCGTTTCTCCAGAGCGCTAATAGTTTCCTCCCTTATAGTTCCCATAAGGACCTTATCACGCGCTTCATCGAAGTCACTCTGATCAATGACATCTTTCTTTTTTCGAATTGCAATTAATGCAGCTTCATTTGCAAGATTTTCGAGGTCGGCCCCTGTCATGCCAGGGGTCCCTTTCGCTATACTTTCAAGGTTGATGTCTTCCTTCAATTTTTTATTCCTGACATGTATTTCAAGAATTGCTTTTCGTTCTTTCCATCCGGGCTTATCCAGTACAACATGCCTGTCAAACCTGCCTGGTCTGAGAAGCGCCGGATCAAGCACATCAGGCCTGTTGGTCGCTGCCATTACAATAACTTCTTCGTTTGGATGAAATCCATCCATTTCAGCTAAAAGCTGATTAAGCGTTTGCTCCCTTTCGTCGTGTCCCCCGCCCAGACCTGCGCCTCGTGTGCGCCCAACAGCATCAATTTCATCAATAAAGATTATGCTGGGATGAGACGCCTTAGCCTTCCGGAACATATCCCTGACACGCGATGCCCCAACACCAACAAACATCTCAATAAATTCTGATGCATTAATGCTATAGAAAGGGACACCAGCCTCTCCTGCCGTTGCACGCGCAAGAAGTGTTTTCCCGGTTCCCGGAGCGCCGATAAGGAGCACACCCTTGGGCACTTTCGCACCGATTCTCTTGAATACATCAGGGTCTTTAAGAAATTCTATCGCTTCTCTCAATTCCTGTTTTACATTGTCCATACCAGCTACATCCTTGAAAGTAATGCTTGGTTTTTTTATATCGTAGAGTATCGCCTTGCTTTGCCCGAAAGAGAAAAGTCCTCCAGGTCCTCCCTCTATTTGCTGGGCCCGTCTCATCATGAACATCCATATACCGATAATAAACATCCACGGAAGTAGCCCGACAAGGAATTGCCAGAAAACGGATCGTTCTTCGGATGGTTCCACATGTATTACCACATTTTTCTCTTTCAGTTTTTCAATAAGCTCCTCTCCCTGAAGAACAGGTAAAAATGTTTGAAAATTTTTTACTGAAACAGGTTCCTTTTCATCCGGGAGCGGAAGGGTCACTTCTTTACGAAATTTCCCCTTTATGTGTAAATTCCTCATGGAGACAGAATCGATGTTATCAGCATCAAGCTGTTCAATGAATTGACTATAGCTTATGATACGCTGATTGAGGGTTTGTTGAGGATAGAAGGATTGCCAGCCGTATATGAGTCCATAAAAAAAAATAATAAAAAGCCCCAAGCTTACGAATACTCTCCACTGTGAGCCCCTCGAGTTGTCTCTCTGCTTTTTTTCCATATAGTAAAGATTATTTTTTGCGGTAGACGTTTAAACCGATTTTTTCTTCACGGTTCGGTATGGTGACGTTTCCTTCTGTTGACGCAACAATGATATTTTTTCCTGATGAAGAAGGACCAAATTCCTTTGATAAGTCTATCTTTATATTGAGTATAGTTCCCTCGACAGAAAATTCCACGTTTTTCATGTATACGCCCTCGCTTTCTTAAATGTTAATTTGCTAATCATAAAAGAGGCAATACTTTTGCTTATTATCAAGCATCTCTGTTAAGAATATATACCATGTTCCTAAAACAGTCAATGAGAAACTCATGCATAAAATAATGTAATAGTGATAAATAAGCTATACCAAGCAGGCTTAGTTTTGCATGGATAAAGGGATATCTGTGGGATTCAACAATGTTTCATGTAAGGAATGTACAGGCATTTCAATTCTTTAGGGTATTATTCCCGTGCATGTATTCAAAGACGGTGAGGCAAGGTTCAGGCCCATATGCATCAAGCTAAAATATATAAATGGTGAAGAATAGCAAACCAATCCCCCTTAGTCCCCCTTTAGAAACTTATCATTACCCACATCTTTCTCTTTCGTACACCCCATATTTCATAAGAAGTAAGCGCTAGTGGGTAGATATTCTCGTTCCAACGCTCTGCGTCGTATTTCACGAATCGGTCTATTTTTACGATGGTATAATGGCTGTGATCATGAGAATGTCTTTATCAGCATCTTATAGTTAAACATCCGGGACAAGACGTGGAGCGTCCCTGGCACATTCCAACGCAGAGCGTTGGAACGAGAAGGAAGAATGGATGTGGGTAAGGATAAGTTTAGGAAAGCTTGCTATATTGCAGAAAGGGATTGAGCTTTGAATAAAAACAGCTATACTCTTT
Source organism: Candidatus Jettenia ecosi (assembly GCA_005524015.1). Classification (GTDB taxonomy): domain Bacteria; phylum Planctomycetota; class Brocadiia; order Brocadiales; family Brocadiaceae; genus Jettenia; species Jettenia ecosi. Next base: position 1,432 of record SULG01000015.1, on the reverse strand, counting down.
CTTGAGTTGAATGAATGTAAGAGTAAGGTAGAAGAATTCAAGTCAAAGAAAGGAGTATAGCTGTGAAGAGTAATACTACCAAGAAGGGGAAGAAAATCAATAAGAAAAGTTTGATAGTAGCATTGGATGTGGCACAAGAGAAGCACGTCGTGTATATACGAAGTTTGGAGAAGTAAACAGGCTGTCCGAGAATGCAATTACCACCTGCAACATATGCTATATGTTGCGTCTATTGCAATAGTTAATCAATATACAGTAGGATTTGATCCGTAAAAACAATTCTCGGACAGCCTGTAAAGCTCGTGCAGGTAAATCCGATGCATACCAAGAGGGTAAAGGAGATAAGGGGGAATTCTCCGAATAAGACGGATGAGAATGACCCTTGGGTAATAGCGGACATTATAGAGTTAGGAAATTATCTGACGGTAGTGGTACCGGAAGGGACATCAGCAGAGTTGAGAAGGCTGACTCAGGCGCGAGAGAGGGCAATAGAGAGACGGACGATGCCGGAGTTCTTGTGGGTAATGAAGGACATCAAGACGAAAACAGCCCGCTATCTTCTGAAACAGTATCCAGGACCGCAGGATATAGCAGGGCTTGGGTGTAAGGGTTTGGAGGAGGTATTGAAGAAGATAAGTCGAGGGGAGATTGGGTAAGGATCGCGCGGAGGCGTTATATGAGGCGGCGGTAACCTCAGTGGGAGTCAGAGAGGAGCAAGGGGAGTGTGGTATATGAGATAAAGCAGTTGATGGCAGGAATAGAAGAGATAGGAGAGGTAACGGGAGCGGGGCTGATAGGAGAGGGGGGAGACTTTACGAAGCACAAGACGATAGCAGAGATAACCAAGCTTGCGGGATTAGATCTCTTTGAAGTGAGTTCAGGCAAGCATAAGGGGAGCCGTCATATATCAAAGCGAGGGCGTCCTCTGATGAGGAAGCTCTTGTTTTATGCGGCAATAAATGTCGTGAGAGAGGGATGCCTCCCATAAAGGCATTGATTGCAATAGCGCGAAAGTTGTTAGGAATTTTGTTTGCGCTGGTACGTGATCAGCGTGAATACGTGGGGAATTATGAAGAACTCCATTTGAGAAAAGTTGCTTAAGCGCCGTGGTATTCGTGGAGGCGGTAAAGATTATCATTACCCCCATAAAGGCGACCAGGTCGACCTTCAAGAAAAGCAGAGAGAACTTTACCGCCTACAATCAGTGGTCCCTATGAAGCGAGGTCAGGGCTCAGTTGAGACCCTCAAAGTACTAGGGTTGGACAGGGTTGTTCCACGAACATACGGGAAGCAAATAGTTTGAAGAAGCACAAAAATAATCGATGATTGTGGCTAACTCCATTCGGGCTACGCCCGCCTTCCGTTAGCCACAATCAAATAAATAGTAATTTATATAATATTATAAAATTACACTTGACTGGAATAAACTAGC
>SULG01000014.1 GCA_005524015.1 Candidatus Jettenia ecosi | reverse complement strand
AAAAAATAATAGCCCGAAATGCCTTAATGAGGGGGTCTTCTTCTCTGGCGTATCCATATCCGTGAGCGCTATGTTGGCTCAGGGTTGAGAGACTGAGAAGGAGAATGAAACAAATAGAAGCGGTTTTTCTCATGTTTTTATAGATAAAGGGTTAACAGATGTATTATCTATAACATAAACACAAAAAAAGTCAATAATTGCCCGTTGAAAAAGATGGGAAATTCAGTTCTGAAGGTTTGCTATTTTTGAGTACACATTCAGGCAGTGAAGCAAGACTAAATAGGTTGTTAGAGAATTGTTTTGTAAATCAAATGCTCTCCAGTGTATTGATTAATTTTTACCATGTACACAATAGTAGAGACGCAAGATTTTGCGTCTCTACGTTGTGTTCTGATACACGCTGGTGTATTCAGTTTCATCCATGGGGTTCTCTCATCATTTCACCCCTTCAGGCTTAAATTATATCATCTTTCTTTTTCCTGTCTGATCAATGCCGTGCTGTATGCCGGTAAAAGCTCGATTTCTTTTGTCGTTTTCTCATCTCAAAGGGATTGAATGATTATTGAATGATGAGAGCGATTGTACAGATGCAAGATTTTGGAGACGCAAGATTTTGCAATTGTACAGACGTAAGATTTTGCGTCTCTACCTAATCCCGTAGGGATGTCATGATTATAGCAAAAAACAGAAAAAGCCCTTCAACCCCGAAGGGGTGATATATGGGAAAACCTGTGTTAATATGCCATCCCTTCGGGATTTGATGGTATGGTAATATTCTATTTAGCATCATTTCACCCCATCGGGGTTGTTTATTTGTTGTTGTTCATAGTCTATAATCATACCAGCCCTTCGGGCTTATACCAATTCGCTTTCAAACAATAAATATATTATGAAATATATATGCTATATATGGCAGGATTCAATTGGATTATCTTTTAATGTTTGAAAGCAAATTGGTATTAGTATAAAGATCAACAGTTGAAGCTGAAAAGATATAAGTACCTGACCACAAATTTTTGTACATTCTCTTTGTCAACAGAATAGAGAATTCAGAAGACAGAATCCAAAGAAACGGCGTGACAGAGTATCAAGGTGTTTTTGTCTCATAATCCCGAAGGGATGGTATGATTATAGCAAAAGAGCAGAAGAAAGGATTTGAACCCCGAAGGGGTGGCATGGAAAACTGATAATTATTTCACCCCTTCAGGGTTATTGATTTTGCGGTAATTCATTATCTATAATCATGACAGCCCTTCGGGCTTGAAATAGAGATCATCTTCATGGTAAGTACCTGACCACAAATTTTTGTACATGTATCTTTGTATACAGGGGTTTTCAGTATGCAAATATTTATGTTCAGGTACTTATGTGACAGAGAAGAAGCATGTGCTTGTCAGGCCGTTTGAGAATGCACAATACAAAAAAGCAAGTGTTGATATTCAAGGACTTATATGGCATGAGCATTTGCTAGCCTATGTTATGAAATATATTCTTTGCCCTCTCTTGCAAGCTTGTATTTTCGGACAACATGTGAAGGATTGCTATCTTCGTACATATAGTCAGGCCGGGGGAGCAAGGCTAAAGCCTTGTCCTACATCGGCTCTGTATTCGCCCCTACAAAAGTATGATCCAACATCATTTTGAGTAACTATAGTTTTATCTACTTTTCCGTTTCTGTCTCTTGGCAATTTTCGTGAGACTGAGATCTTGCAGGTAGTATGATCGTAACTTTGGTAAATTCTCCCTCTTTACTATCAATGGTAATTTTACCATGATAGTTACTGATAATGTTGTGGCTCACATTTAAGCCTAATCCCGTTCCTTTGCCAGTAGGTTTTGTGGTGAAAAATGGTTCCATTATTTTGTCCTTTATCCTGGCGGGTATACCGATGCCCTGATCGTAAAACATTATCTTCACATAAGGGCAATTATCGATCGTTACTTCTTCACCTGAAATCTCAAGGGTTTTATTATCATTTGCTTCCGGATATCTTTGGTTCAGGGCATACCGTGCATTATTGATGACATTTAAAAAGACTTGCTGAATCAAATGTGGATGTACCGTTATTGCAGGCAGATTGTGCGGAATATCCAGCTTTATCCTGATACCCTCTTTGCGTAAATATGCCTCCGTCAGAATAAGTGTTTCGTAGAGGATTTCACGAATGCTAACCATGCTCTTTTTCTCATGGGTATCCCTTCTGGTAAAGGAAAGGAGGCTATGGACTATGTTGGCTATACGATTGCCTTCTTTGATAACTCGTCTGGCGAGATCTTTTTCCCTGCTTTCCTCTTTGCTTTTGTTAAACAGTATTTGGGCGCAGTTGATAATGCCGGTTATAGGGTTATTGATTTCATGGCCCACGCCGGCTGCCAATTCTCCCAATGCTGCAAGATGCCGTGATCGTTCTGCTTCTCTCTGCAGGGTTATCTTTTCGGTAATGTCCAGGAATGCGCCCAGGATACCAAGTACATCACCGTTCTCGTCCTTTATAGGAGTTCTCACCGTGCGAATAATTAAGTTTTTTCCATCCTTGATATACTCCTCTTCTGTATCCTCTGTCTGTCCTGATTCTATAACGCTCGCATCCGCTTCCCGGTATGTATCGGCAAGTTCTTTGGGATAGATATCATAATCTGTCTTTCCCATGATCTCATTTGGGCTGATATGTAAGTCGCTGGCTAAATTCTCATTGCAGGATACATAGATCAGATTTTTGTCTTTATAAAATATCCTTTGAGGAAGGCTCTCGAAGAGTAACTGATACTTGTTTTCGCTTACACGCGATGCTTCTTCAGCACGTTTGCGGTCACTTATGTCAATTCCTAACTCGAGGGTAAGAGGAGAGCCGTCAATATCGATAAATGGATAGTTATATACCTGATAGAATCTTCCGTCCGGTGAAGTCCATTCCCAGGTTGTTCTGTTTTTCGTTTTAAGAGCTTGGGCGGCAGGGCAATTTTCACATGGCTTTCTGCCTCGTTGGGTTATTTTGTAGCATGGATTTCCATCGGGTTTCCCAAAGATCTCGCAAAAATAGCGGTTTGCATAACGGATAGAATAGTCGGGTCCCTGAAGAAAAACATAACCAGGAAGTTCGTTCAGGAGGGAAAAGAACCGTTGTTGGTCTATCTCCAGGGCCTTTTCCGCCTTTTTACTTGCTGTTATATTGGTGAGGGTGATTACACAACCCAGGTTTTTACTCTGAATGCTGGTAAGCGGTCCGGCGTTTAAAACAAAATGATGAGTTTGTCCGTCTTCACAAAATTCCACCTCCTTGTTTTTGAGTGTTTGCCCTTGCAGGGTGGCAGAAATGGAAAAGGTTTTTACCTGTTTGTCATCTTTTCCATTCCGGTATGTAAGAGGAAATATAGTATCGAATGGTTGCAGGTAGAGATTTTTATCGCATAAGGCCTGAGCTGCTGAATTTACGCGTGTGATAAGGCCATGTTCATTACAAACAATAATAGATTCTGCTGCCTGGTCCAGGATTGTGTCAGAAAATGCTTCTGCCTCTAGCGCTTCCGTTAAATCAGTTATAATCATGCTTACGCTGGATTTATCATCAATTAAGAATGAATTTAACGAAAGGTAGACCGGCAAATGAGTATCTTCACTGTTCACCAGGGTAATTCTTCCCTTTGAGCCTTTCCTGAGACTTTTTTCTAAGAGTACGGAAAAGAAACCTCTGTCTTTTTCCGATATAAAATCATAAAATGAGCGACTTATTATCTCTTCCAAGGGGAATTTTAGTATTTCTGCGAGACGTTTATTTGCATAAAGAATAGTGCCTTCAGGGGTAAGGGTTACTGCTCCTTCGTTTATGCTTTCTACAATAACGCGATAAGGGTATTCTTCACTCGTTAAAGAATAAACTTGCTCTCCCTTATGACCACGAATGACGATAGCATCTACATCTCCGTTTCTTATGGCATGAAGAGCCTCCTCTGCCTCATTGAGCCGGGTTTGAAGCTCCTCTATCTCTTGTATGAGTTCGTGTTTCGCCTTATTTTCCTTACTCATCATTCTTTCAACCTTTTACTTTTATTCCTTCCTTCCTTCCTTCCTTCCTTCCTCTCTATCGTACTCTTTTTCTTTCAGCGGTTTTATATCAAGTGCGGTGAGTATCCGGTCCGTATCCGACATATCTCCAATTAATTTTTTCAAAGGAAGTGGTAGTTTTTTTATAAGTGTGGGAGCTACTATCACGTGTTCATCCATTGAAAATTCAAGTTGCTGGTAAATGTCTATAACCTCTAGCTTGTAACGTCCTTCCAGATATTTTTCACAGAGACTTTTTATGTTCATTATGGCCTTTAATGATTTCTTTGATAAGCCTGTCACGTAAAGCCTGAGGAAGAAGTGGTTACTCAAATCAAAGATTCCTAAAGGATTTTTTCAAGGTCTTTTATGGCCTTTTCTGAATTCCGGTCTGCCATGTGTTTTCCTTTCAATAACAAGATCAAGTGTTTGTTCAAAAACTATAGGATGTCCAGAAAACGCAGGAAGCTAATCTTGTTTGTGCTACGCGGGTACAATACCTGGTAATTATACAATATATCTGTAGTGTTGTGCTATGGAAAATTTTTTAAATCTTGTGTCTCTATAAAAATTATGTAACACTTTAGTTTTTTGAAAAATAACCCCATAGGGGTGAAATGTTTATAGAAAAATACGATATACAAAACCTTACCCCTATAGGTATTTCAATAACAGGGGTTTTATCATTGACTTTGCTGCGGATTCTCTATAAAGTAATAATGCATATTTGTAGAGATACATAATCTTTAAGATACACAGTTTTTCATTTTTCTTAAATAAAATATCATGATACAGTTGAATACCATAAAAAGAAGTTTTTGTGATTATAGCCAGGGAATAATTTTCAAAATGGTTAATGTGAAAGGATACCTATACATGAAAAGAACGTTCGTAAGTATCTGTATTTTTCTGAGCTTCCTTGGTTGTGCCTCAGCGGATAAAAAAAATCATGTCAGCGAAGGTGACAAATATCAATTAGCGATGGAGTTTAATAATTTCGGCGCAAGTTATGTGAATAAGGATATGATCGATGAGGCAATTGTTCAATTCCAAAGGTCTCTTGTGGTTAAACCGGATTTTGCAGAAGCGCATAACAATTTAGGTGTGGCGTATTGCAGGAAGAAGATGTTTGATGAGGCGATTGCGGAATTTAAGCTGGCAATCAGGTGCAATCCCGAGTATTCAAAGGCGCATGATAATCTGGGGTTCGCATACAGGAATAAGAATATGTTCGATGAGGCAATAGCGGAACATACTGTGGCGATAAAGATAAATCCTACAGATATGGAAGCGAAGAGGAATTTGGAGTTAGCCAGCGAAGAGAAAAGAATATATGAAAAGACCCAGGCATACCAAATAGCGAGCAAAGAAATTTCTGCGGGAAATGTTTCTGCATATGGCCAATATACCAGAGGATTTCTGGATGAGGCCATAACGTCTTTTAAAAAAGTCATTCATGAAAACCCCAATGATATGATGGCTCCGAGCTATCTTGGTCATACGTATGCGATGAAAGGAATGCTGGACGAGGCTATACAGGTATATAAGGAAGTTCTTGCAAAAGATCCTTCCAACATTTCAGTCCGGGTTGGTCTTGCTGAGGCATATCATGGGAAGGGGTTCTGTGATGAGGCAATTTCGGAATATGAAACTATCGTAAAGACCAATCCAAATAACACCCATGCTCTTTATAAGTTCGGTGAGGTTTGTGCCGATAAAGGTCTGTTCGATAAGGCCACGGTTCTGTACAATAAAGCAATTGTATCCAATCCGGATTTCCCGGAGGCATACAATAAACTAGGCGCACTCTATTTCCAGCAAGGTCTCTATGATGATGCGATTTCTACATGGAAGAAACTGTCGGGCTTAAACCCTGCATCGGCAAAAACTCATTTTAATCTGGGATTGGCATATGCGAGTAAAAATATGGTAGATGACGCTATCGATGAATTCAGGAAAACGGTTACCGATTCTGAAAATAAAGATGCCCATTATAATTTGGCATATGTTTATGAACAGAAAGGTATGCTGGATGAAGCGGTTTTTGAGTATAAAAGGGCCATGGATGCAAATTCGAATAAGCAAAGAGAAGGTGATTTAGAACTAGTAAGGAAAAAAAAGGAATCTGAAAAGGTAATTGTTACCTTTGATAAACATGATAGTTGAGAGATCAATAACCATGAGACAAAAATTGAAGACGGTTATCATCATGAGTATGGCAGCCCTTGTCTTTATCATCGCTATTTATACCTTTCGGCGCGTTTCGCATGCGTTTGAACAGATACAAGGAATTGAGCTGGTATGGAAATGTTTTGCGATATGGATTAGAAGTATTATCTTAACGCAAACGGTACTGGTAGTGGGCGGATTGTTTTTGTTTATGTTAAGAAATCCTAAAGGCACTGTATAATACATGACGCGTTTTATTATTTTTTTTATCATTGTCTGTGTCATATATTATCTCATAAAAAATAGCTTAAAAGGCAGGACAACGAGAACTATCCATCATGATCGCAGAAGAACATATAAAGAGGCAAAGGTTGCTGATATACAGATGAAAGAAATTGCCTATGTCTTCTATTTAGCGGTTAAAGACGGTGGCGCCTGCGATGTGTGTATGACATTAGACGGGAAATACCTGCTGCCCAATCATAAGATGCTACATACAATAAAACCCCCGCATGCAGGTTGCAAAAGCGCTCATGGATGCCGGTGTACGTTAGTGTATGTGACACGTGATGAAGAGGGGGGAAGAGAGATAGAATCTTGTTTAAAAAGACATGGCGGTATGTGCGATAAACAGACGGTCGAGAGAGAACTGAGCAGAGGTAATGCGTAATTATAGTACTCCATGGATGAAACCGAACATACCGCGTATCTCAGAACACCATGAAAACCTACGAATAAATACCCCCGAAGGGGTGACATGGTTATAGATAAGCAATTACCATGAAATCAAATCCCGAAGGGATGACACCGGAACGCAGGTTTCTCATGTCACCCCTTCGGGGTTGAAAACCTTTTTTCCGTTTCTGCTATAATCATGACATCCCTTCGGGATTGAGAAAGAAAGATACCTTATACCATAACCATGATCTCTCTTCCTGTTCGGTTTCAGTCGTTGATCACTATAATATGGTAGGGGAGAACCTTGTGTTCGCCCTGATGAATTTCAATTCTGTAGGGCAAACCTTTAGGTTTGCTATCCCGGCGCATATATTCTGGCGGGGAAGCAAGGCTAAAGCCTTGCCCTACATCGATACATGTCGACCCTGCATTATTTTGAGTAATTATGGTAATGTTGAGGTAACTTGGAACGGTATGTCAAAAGTCATTATAATTCTTTCGACAGCAAAATCACTGGAAGAGGCGAGAAGGATTGGCAACATCCTTGTAGAAGAAGGCCACGTTGCTTGTTGTAATATTGTTCAGTCGGTTGAATCTATTTTTAAGTGGCAAGGTAAGTTGTGTGCTGAGCATGAAGTGTTAATGATATTGAAAACAAAAGGCGACAAATTTGATATCGTAGAGAAACGTATCAGACAACTGCACAGCTACGAAGTTCCAGAAATTATCGCTATACCTCTTAGTCACGGCTCAAAGAATTATCTTGATTGGGTAGTACAAGAAACCGGGATCAGCTAGTAAACCCTGCATACATCCCTTCTCCTCTGCACTTCAGTGCGATTCAGGTTACCGATTTAAAACTTCAGATGGAAGCTATCATTCTAATCCCTCCTAACCCCCCTTTAAAAAAGGGGGGGAAAGAAGGATACGTTTAGAAAAGGGGGAACGAGGGGTTTTCCCCTTTTTTAAAACATTCACCATTTCTCCCTTTTTTAAAGGGGGACTAAGGGGGATTACGGGTGGTTTGTTATTCTTCACCGTTCTTCTCGTTCCAACGCTTTGCGTTGGAACGTGCCAGGGGCGCTCCGCGTCTTGTCCCGGATGTTTAACTATAAGAGGCTGATAAGGACATTCTCATGATTACAGCCATTATACCATCTGAAAAATAGACCGATTCGTGAAATATGACGCAGAGCGTTGGAACGAGAATATCTGCCCACTATCGCATACTTCTTATGGAATATGGGGTGTACGAAAGAGAAAGATGTGGGTAATGATAAGCTAGAAAAGTGGGAGAACGAGGAATTTCCTCCTTTTTTAAAGGGGGATCAAGGGGGATTACGTGTGGTTTGCTATTCTTCGCCATTTACATATTTTAGCTTGATGCATATGGGGTGAAGGTCACCCCGTGTTTTAAATCCGTGCTATGAAAATAAGAAAATTTTGTTTGACAAATGCACACTCAAGGCATAACCTTAAATTTGTATGAAAAGGGGGTAATATCATGTCTTCGGGTATAATCAAATTTATAAAAAAATTATTTCTAAAATACAAACAAACCCTTACGGATTTTGTTGATTTTATTATCCTTCTCAGCTCCAGAGATACTAAGTCACAGGATAGCTATAACACCATAAGATTATCTTTACGGGCGGTTTGTAAAAAGGCTATGATAAGCAGAGTATCCGGAGGAGCAGCTCTTCTGCTTTCTGCATGCCTGTTTATCATCATGGTAGGCGCAATCGGTATCTATGCCCTTTTATGGTTCCCCTACGGGATTTTTATTTTTTATATGGGGAGTCTTTTTATACTATCCTTTGTTTTTTTAAGGGCGCTGCTGCTTCCTTTACTATCCTTATTCAGCAAAGAGAAAATTGCGCTTCTGATTGAAGAAAGGTATCCTTCTTTAAATAATGCCCTCATAAGTTCGATTCAATTGACCAGGGATACATCACGGAAAGATGCGGTGAAATACTCCGGGCAGATGATCTCTCTGCTTGTGGATAACACGGCAAATCAGTTAAGGTCTTTGGATATTAACCGTGTGATTAGTAAAGGTTTCCTGCGATTTTGCTATGCAGTTCTTATTGTTTCTGCGCTTGCCTTCGGCACGATGTATGTATTCAACCGCTCATACCTGAATAAAAATATACCACTTCTTTTTAGCTACCTTGGCAATGGAAGAGATAAAGGACTTGTTGCGTATTCAGGTCCCGTTATTGGAGATATTACAATAGTTTATCGATATCCTCTGTACTCAGAATTGCAGTCAAAAACTCTTTACAACACCAGTGGTGAAATCAAAGCGTTAAAGGGGAGTGAGGTGCAGATTAGCGCAACCAGTGATCGGCCTGTAGTATCCGCAGGGATTGTTGTTAATGATTCAACGAGAATTCCCCTGGTGGTAGAAAATGGTAAAACCATGAGAAGTACTTTATCATTATTTGAGAGTGGGACATATGTTTTTGAGACTACTGACTCAACCGGCAGGATTTTTAAAGATACAGCTTCTCATACCATACAACTGGATTCAGATCAGTACCCTGAAGTATCTGTCAATTCTCCCGGAAAAGATATTACAGTTAATGAAAAAGATACGGTAGATATCAGGTACACAGCTAAAGATGATTTCGGTATAGATGAAATTGCCCTCGTATTTGAGCAGGAAAACGAAAGGAAGTCAAAAACACTCAACAGTTTTCGCAAGAAACAAAATCAGTATAGCGGGGCTTACGTATGGTCGCTTAGCGAACTGGGTCTGCGGCCGGACGATAAAATTGCATACCATGTGGAAGTAAAAGATAATGATACGATATCAGGCCCAAAAGTTAGCAATTCCAAAACATATTATTTAGAGATATATAGTTCTAAAAAGAAGCATCAGGAACTTATTCAACTGCAGGAAGCATTATTGCAGGAAATGCTGTATATGTTATCCGATGATTTAACAAAGAGGGTCGATGATGAAAAGTGCTCGTCGAAAGATTATTTAGCGATGATACAGGAAGGTATCCAGGAGCAGGCAAGGAAAATCATAGGGTTGTTTACCGATATTTTAGTGAGTATGCAAGACGATACTATGGCAAATTACAGTGTGTATTATTCTCTCGAAAACCTCAAAAATAAGTTCCGGAATGTTACTGATAAAAAGCAGACCGCTATTTTTCAGTCAATACGGGAAGTAGTCGAAAATCAAATGCCTGTTTCCTTATTGCAAGAATTGCAGAAAGTCCAAGATGAAGAAGTGGCGGAGGTTGAACAGGGTATTCTCTTTTTGAACGAGATGATAGAAAAGCAAAAGCTTGAGGATGTTGTAGACACGGGAAAGAATCTTATTCAATCTCAAAACAATATTGAAAAACTGCTCGATACCTTACGTAAGGGAGAGGATGCAAAACTCAATGAGAAGGTATTGTCAGAACTGAAGCGAATTGAGGAAACTATTCAGCAAATGATGGAGAAGCTTATGAAGATGGCGCAGGGGGAGCATATGGATGAATTCTTTAATGCAGATGCCCTCAAAAAAATTGAGCAGAACGATCTTATGAAAGAAATGGATGCCATGAAAGATGCGTTCAATAAGGGAGACCTGAATGCAGCCCTGCAAGCTGCGCAAAAACTCCTTTCCAGTATTCAGGAAATGATGAATCAGATGAAGTCTTCTGCGCAAAATTTTGCAGATTCATCCTATAATGATATGCTGAAGGAGACGAGTCAATTATCAGATAAAATATCCGAATTAGAAAGTAAGGAAAGAGAGCTTACGGAAAATACTGACACCTTGAAGAAAGATATCCAGAAACGCGCATCAGAATCGATGAACGAGACCTTTCCTTCATTTTTTGAAAAACAGGAAAAGAGATTGGGCGTGATTAAAAAAGACCTCATGGAAACCAGGGATATCCTGGCTAAAAACACCTTGTTGCAGGAATATCTGCGGGTAAATCGCGACTTGAAGCGTATATCAGAGGAGAGAGATGCGATGGCAAGCCGGTTAAGCGAACTATTTGGCAGTGATGATGATATCGATCAATTCCAGGAGGAATCTGAAAAATTATCCGAACTATTTGGAAAAAATGCCGAGCTGAATAGGGAAATTAACAAAGATCCGTTGCTGAGGAATTTTCTTTCGCTGTCCCGGGAACTGCCGCAAACAGATGAAACAATTTCCCATTTAGAAGAGATGCTAAAGGGGTGGGATGCAAAGGAATCATTAAATCTGGCAAAGGAACTATCACAAAATTTGAATCAGTGGAATAATCGTGCGCAAAATATCCTGAGGCAAAAAGTCACCCAGAAAGAGGATATACCAAAGAAAGATCTTGAGGTATCCCAAAAGGTTAACGACGCTGCCAACCTGAACCAGCAAATCGTTAACGACCTTGAATCTATGATACAAACACTTGAAGAACAGCAGCTTTCCGGTTTGACGGAAGAAGACCAGAATACCTTAGAAAAATATGCCAGGGAACAGCAGGAACTTCAGGAAGAGGCGGAAGAGCTTAGAGAAAAGGCGGATAAACTTTCTCAGCAAAATCCATTTATGGATGAGAATGCAGACAAACAGCTTGATATGGCATCGAAATCTATGGGACAGGCAAAGGAAAAGTTAGAAAAACACGATGCGCAAGGTTCTGTTATTGATGAAAGAGAATCGCTATACCGCCTTGCCGAGGCGAAGAAAGGTATGGAGATGGCAAAGGAACGTATTTCGAAGGGAATGATGGGCGCCGGTTTGCCTATGCCAATGCCAAGACCTTTCCGTGGCCGAATGGAAGAAGGCCAGTTTGGCGCTTCTACAGAAAAAGTCGAAATACCTTCGGAAGAAGCATACAAAGTACCAAAAGAGTTTCGGCAGGATATTTTGGATGCATTAAAAGAAGGGTTACCAGAAAAATATAAAGATCTCAATAGAGATTATTATCAACGATTGGTTGATTAATATTCAATAGGTCTGATTGAAATTTGCCGAATGCCTTATTATTACATGTATAGTATAGAAAATTCAATTCTGTAGTAGGGCAACCCTTTAGGGTTGCTATCCTGTGTGCACGTATTCAGGCGAGGGAAGCAAGGCTGAAGCCTTGCCCTATTCTTTACGAAGAGATAAAAGATGAAAAAAATATGTATTACCATGGTATCTATCGCAGTAGTTCTTATATTATTTGAGTTTAAGGCTATTGCTCAGGGAGAAAAATTTTTTGATGTTATTGATGAAATAAACTACGGAGAGGAATGTTTACAGACATGGCAAATTGGAGAAGCAGCAACTATTGCCAGTAATCTGCTTTCGGCTGCTCCGGAAAACCCCTATGTACGTTTTTTTGCGGGTGAAGTACGATTCTATGAGGGGAATTACAAGGAGTCGTTATCATTTTTAAAGGATGCATTACAAGAACCTGAGATTGCCCAAAGAGGCCGGGCGTTTTATGATCTTGTAGATAAGATTTATCAAACAACGGGCAAGTTCAAAGAAATCAAAACTGAGCACTTCTTATTTCGATATAACGAAGATAAGGACGCTATACTCGTTGACTATGCTTTAGAAACCCTTGAAAAGGCTTATCACGCTATTGGCAATGATCTTGGGTACTTCCCGAAGGAGCCAATTCTTGTTGAAGTATTTCCTGATGCAGAAAGTTTTTGTACTATTTCAACCCTTACCAAAGAAGAGATAGAAACCTCCGGCACCGTAGCGATTTGCTTATTTAACCGTGTAATTATCACAAGCCCGCGTCTCCAGCCGAGGGGATATCAATGGCTCGATACCCTAACCCATGAGTACGTACACTATGTAATCATGAAAAAGACTTATAATCGTGTGCCTATTTGGCTTCATGAGGGTATTGCCAAATATGAAGAAGAACGTTGGTTTGAGGGTGTATCACCCAGTCTTCCCGTCTCTTTGGAAAGTTTACTGGCCGAAGCGATAGAAAAAGATTATTTTATCACCTTCAAGCAAATGCACCCTTCCCTTGCAAAATTGAAAAAAAAGGAGGATACAGCCCTTGCTTTTGCAGAAGTCTTTACCGTAATTGATTATCTATTCAATCGTGGTGGCTATCCTTTATTAATAACAATTCTGGATAGTATTAAAGAGGGAAAATCAACGGAAGATGCGATACTATCGGCAACAGGAGTTCCATTTGATGAATTTGAAAAAAATTGGCTGCAAGATTTAAAGCAAAAAAAGTTCCGGAGGGTTCATGGTATTCAAGTGCTTCCTACAAGGCTTAAGGAATCATCATCATTGGTAGATGATATAGAGAGCGTTGCCGAAATAGAGGTAAAAGATGCCAGGAGATTTGCTATCCTTGGCGATCTCTTACGCCGGGAGGGATTACATGGTGCGGCAATTGTAGAGTATGAGAAGGCATTCAGGAAGGCTAATAATATATCACCGCAAATTCAGAATAAATTAGCCATGTCTTATATTATGGATACTCAGTATGCGAAGGCTGAAGAAATCTTAAAGGTTGCCCTTGAATATTATCCGGAGTATTCTACTACCTATATTTCACTTGGTGAACTTTACCAACGCAAAGGTGAGTACGATGCCGCTGTGAGAATTTTGTCACAAGCCAATAGTATTAATCCGTTTAACCCTATTATTCATAAAAATCTTGCATCTCTCTACAACAAGCTTAAGAGAAAAGACGATGCTGAAATTGAATTAAAAAGACTTATGCTGGTAACGAAATAAGATTGGATTGTGTATCATGCAGAAGAGTTAATTGAAGTTTATACCCTGAAAGACGGCAACTTCATACTCTGTAATACTTACCACAAAGGTGATATTCTCGAATCGCCTTATTTCAAGGGGTTAAAAATAGAGCTAAAAAAGATATTATGATCATATGCTCTTTCGCGTTGGTTCAAATCGTCCTCGATTGAACCGCCGTAGCTTGAAAAGATGCTCAGTTTTTACCACATATGTGGATTTACATGTAATTTAATTCTGAGTGTAAATTGACTATCTATGCAGTCTTTCTATATTTTTGTGCCATCAGGGGTGTTTCACCACGAACAACGGCAGGTGTGACAAGAAATGAAACATTTTCCTTATGAGAAGGCAAATGATACATGGCATCGAGCATAAAACTCTCAAATACTGACCGTAAGGCCCTTGCGCCCGTCTGCTTTTCAAATGCCTTTTTGCTGACCTCTAATAATGCCTCATGAGAAAATTCTAGTTTTGCTTGCTCCATCTCAAAGAATTTTTGATATTGCCTTACCAGGGCATTTTTGGGCTCTGTCATGATCTTGATAAGATCATCTTGTGTAAGTGGCATTAAAGGGGCGAGGATTGGTAGCCGGCCCACGAACTCAACAATCATTCCGTAGTTAATAATATCTTCAACTTCTATCTTATTCAGGAGGTTACTAAGGGGTTCATCCTTATTATCACTATCAATACTCCTGGCATTAAACCCAATATTCCTTTTTCCGATTCTTCTTCTGATAATCTCTTCTATACCGGTAAAGGTACCACCACAAATAAAGAGAATATCCTTCGTGTCCATTTGAATATACTGCTGTTCCGGATGTTTTCTTCCACCTTGGGGAGGCACATTAGCCACAGTACCTTCAAGCATTTTTAATAATGCCTGTTGAACTCCTTCACCAGAGACATCTCTTGTGATGGATGGGTTAGGACTTTTTCTGGCAACCTTATCAATTTCATCTATGTAGATAATTCCCTGTTGAGCTCGTTGGAGGTTAAAATCCGCATTTCTTAATAATGCCAATAATACATTCTCTACATCTTCCCCTACATAGCCAGCCTCAGTAAGTGTTGTTGCGTCTGCGATTGCAAAGGGCACATCAAGTATCTTGGCAAGGGTACGAGCTAGAAGTGTCTTACCAGAACCAGTAGGCCCTATAAGCAATATATTACTCTTTTCTAATTCAACTCCCTCGTTGCTGGAACTTGTGATTAAACGTTTATAGTGATTATAAACAGCAACGGCGAGTGTTTTTTTTGCTTTTTCCTGACCTATGATATATTCATCTAATATTCCATTTATTTGCGGGGGAGTAGGTATTTTCCCCAAAGGCTTAATAGGAACATGTTTCTGATCTTTCTTAAGAAGTATATGGCAAGCCTCAACACATTCGTTACAAATGAAAATATTAGTATTGCCTTGAATTAAACGGCTTACTGACTCATAGTTCCTACCACAAAACGAGCAACCCATTTTATTTGTATTGGCTTTTTTTGCCATAATATTTATACCTCATAAAAATGAAATATCAATGAATACCTTTCAAGTGTAAGCTAATGTTAACAGACGATTTAATAAGATGCAAATCTTTTTTTCGACAAGTATTTTTATAAAAAACTTCTCAATCGATTTTGGTATGATATCGTGGAGATATTTATCAGCATGGATAATAATATTTTATTGAACACAGGCTTTGTTATTGGTAAAATATAATACTTAGACTTTTACTTATCTGTTTTTATACTTTATCTTATAGTAAACTGTTAAGAGGATTTATATGGCAAATGGTTTTGCTGGGAAAAAAAAGCATAGGTTAAACAGAAAAAAATATCTTCTGAAAAGACGACGAAGGAAACACGAGAAGGTTAAGTAGTATCATTTTATTTGAGATATGAGAAGATATAGAGGCTTCATATAAAATGAAGCCTCTATCAAAGGTAAGACTCTGTCTTAATTTGCCATTGCTCCTTCGAGGAATCCTTCTAATTTCCTGCTTCTTAGCGGGTGTTGAAGTTTACGAATAGCGATGGCTTCGATTTGACGAATTCGTTCCCTCGTTATATTAAACCTCTTCCCGATTTCTTCCAGGGTGTGTGTATAGCCATCACCGATACCAAAACGCAGCTTAATCACCTCACGTTCCCGGTGACTTAAGGTATTGAGGACCTTTTCTAACTGTTCCTTAAGCAAAGATTGGTGAGCCAAAAAGACCGGCGATTCCGTCTTTTTGTCCTGGATAAAATCCTCAAACATTGTTTCACCATCATTCCCAATAGGATTTTCTAATGAGATAGGCCTCGATGCAATTCGAAATACCCTGAAAACTTCTGCAAGAGGAATGTTTGCTTCTTTTGCAATGCTTTCTAACTTGGGCTTTCTGTCAAGATTCCAATGGGTATTCTTTAACACCTGCGTTGTTTTGTTGATTACTTCTGTCATATGCACAGGGATTCGTACTGTCCTTGCTTTATCGTCTATTGCCCTGATAATCGCTTGTTTAATCCACCAGGTAGCATAGGTGCTGAATTTGAAGCCCATACGGTAATCGTATTTATCGATAGCTCTCATAAGACCCGTATTTCCTTCCTGGATAAGATCATGGAAGGCAAGCCCGCGTTTCCGGTATTTTTTTGCGATACTTACCACCAACCTTAAATTGCCCTCAGAGAATCTTTTCCTGGCAGATTCATATGCATGGTAAATGGAATGAATCATATGAATAGCCTTCTCTATTTCTTCAACAGGAATTATTAAAAGTGTTTTTATTTCATCAATACTGTACAGAAGCTTCTTATAAGATTCCTTCTTACGATGCGAACCCCTTGATTGTTCTTCAAATCTTACCAGTTCAGATAAGACATCTAATAGTTGTTTCATAACGGGTAATATTGTTTCTGTACGAATATGCATAGCCTCTAATTCTCTGGTTGCTTTTCTTTTCCTTGCTGCTATATTTCTGAGAGTTCTGGTTTTTACGTATCCCGGAACGGTTCCTTTGTTAATCTTTTCATAGTCTCTCCGATTTGCTTCAATTATTTCCCTGATTTTTTCTGTAACCATGCAGATTTGTTCAACCCTCTCGTTTTTGCTTTGATCTTTTGTTACCGTTGTATCGATAAATTGAACAAGGTCCGATTCGCTTTCTACTTCCTCCAGAATATGTAAGTATTTTTCCAGGGCATAATCAAAATTCAGTACCCTTCTGTGAAGTAACCGGCTTATAACCTTTATCTTCTTTGCCAGATGGAATTCTTCTTCACGGGATAATAAGGGCAAATGGGACATCTCTTTCAGATAGAGACGAACAGGGTCGTAGTCCTTGTATTTTACCTTTTCCTCAAGGCTTTCCCCATCATTAAAATCATCTTCACCAATAAAATTCTCAGGATTTATATCGGGAAGATAGCTAATTTTATATTCAAATTTGTCCATGTTTGGGTTTTCCTACTTTGAATTAAGATTTATAAAATATGTTAATTCCGCTATTTATAACATATTTTTTTAAAAAATTGTTGCACAAAATATGTATTTTGAAAATATATCGTAAGTGCTTGAATTTTCAGATTTTAATGATATAATATTTACCCGTATTTATGGGTTTTGCTCATAAAAATCTTTGGTTTACAGAAAGAAAAAATGAGAAAGGAGGAATCAAAGGAATTTTAATTCTGTAGGGCAATCCTTTAGGGTTGCTATCCTCGTACGCATATTCAGCCTTGCCCTACATCTTATGAAGAGATAAAAGGTGCAGAAGGCTTCATTTCGTTATACATAGCGACATAAGTTTACAACTCCCCGATAACTACATTCGAGGACAAGCGTCTGTCATTCCGGGCTTGACCCGGAATCCAGTATTTTTCTGGATTCCTGATGGAGTTTATCCTCGTGAAAGCGGGGGCGGGAATGACATACCTGTCCCCGTGAAAACGGAGATTCGTATCTGATTAATGACGCTGTGTATAGTAGCCTGACTTGTGATTTGTTTCGTAAAGGAGAGAAGAGATATTACTATCATATTTACCAATAAGCAGTAATCCCTTTCTGTATTTCGAATCGATAGCGGGTTGTAAGTGTAATAGGTTTTGTAAACTATCGATTACTTGTTTGAAATGCTCAAATTGTCCATGTAAAAGTTCTACTTCGATTTCCCGATAAATTTTTTGCTCATTATGGCCGTGAAACGTTACTTTATCCAGGGATAATTCAGCTTTAAATTCACCATCCTTATGTATTCTGGTTATTATCCTATGATTTTCGCAATATACGGCCATTGGTTATACCCGTATGTCTGCCATTTGCTATGGTGACTTGCCCGTTTACTATCACATATGCTATACCTTCAGAGTATTGATGAGGTTCTGTGTAGGTGCTCTTATCTATAATTCTTGCAGGGTCGAAAATAGTTATATCCGCAAAATATTCCTTTTTTATCAATCCCCTTTTATCCAATCCAATTTTCTGCGCAGGAAGACCTGTCATCTTCTGGACGGCCTTTTCTTCAGAAAGGAGATTCTTTTCCCGGCAAAATCTTCCCAAAACACGTGAAAAAGTTCCATAGCTGCGTGGATGAGGTTTCCCCCCGCTCAAAATTCCATGGTCGGCACGCACAGAACTGTCAGAACCAATAAAGACAAAATCCCAACCGAGTATCTTCTCTAAATTCTCCTCACACATACTGAATAAAAAAATATCAACCCTTGTATCCTCTTCTATAAGCAAGTTAAAAACTACATCGAGAGGATGGGTGGTGAGGTTCATTGCAATTTCAGAGATTCTTTTACCTTCCATCCACTTATTTTTATCATAATAGACGGACGAGATTACGATCCCATCCCAAAAATTCTCGTCATACATAGGGGATAGTTCTTCCTCGATTTGTTTTCGGATCTGTGTATTCTTTAATCTTTGTATCTGTGTTTCGGTGCCACCCTCATAGACCCAATGAGGCAAGATGACATCCAGGTCTGTAGCAGCGGCGATGTAAGGGTAACGATCGCAGGTAACATCGATCCCTTCATCGATGGCATGTTCAAGTATCATTTTTATATTTTTGATCTTATGCCAGTTACGGTTTCCGGAGGTTTTGAGATGTGATATTTGCAATTTAGCCCCTGAGCGGTTTGCTATTCGGGTGGCTTCTGCAATGGCTTCTTCAAGTGTATCTCCTTCATTTCGTATATGGGTTGCATACAAACCACCGTAATCTCCTACTACTTTACACAGTTCTGATAATTCATCCTCTGCTGAGTAACAACCGGGGGGATAGATAAGACCGCTGGACATACCGAATGCCCCGGCCTTCATAGCTTCTTCTAAATCTTTCCTCATAGCATGGAATTCGTGTGGATGGGGACTTCTGTCTTCATATCCGAAAGCGCATGCCCTTATATTACCATGACCGACGAGAAAAGCCCTGTTTATGGAACTTTGTATATTTTTTGCCATAGCATAAAATTCTGCGGCGGACTGCCATGTAATTGGGATAGCATATTTTGCTAGTCCCTGTGACCGCCTCTCCAATACTTTTCCTCGTAACGGGAAGGCGGATAAACCACAGTTTCCGCATATCTCTGTAGTTACCCCATCAAGTATTTTGCTGGTACTTTCAGGATGAGCAATCCATAAGAAATCGCTATGGGAATGAATATCAATAAATCCGGGAGTAATGATCATCTCTTCTGCGCAGATGGTAGGGCAATTACTATCAGGAATATGTTTATCGAGAGAAACGATCTTATCATCCTTGATACCAATATCTATCGTACTTCTTGGCATTCCAGTTCCATCGATTACCGTCCCTTTTTTTATTATGAGATCGAAATCCATTCCTATCCTGTTCAATGGATAAATGTATTAAGAGTGAAGAATACCATTTTGCGGTACTATTCTTCTTCTACGAGAGGGGAGGGTTCATCTATACCCAATATTGTATCAACATCCTCATGCGCAGCATTTAAATCTTTCTTCATGGTATCAAGATGTTTTTTGCTGTGATATGCAGTACAACCGATGGAGGATATAACCATTGATAGAGATATACTTGAAAGAATAATACTTGCTACGGAAATTTTTCGTTTCATCTAATATTCCTTCCGTTGTCTTGAGGATGGTATCTTCATGATTCTCCGGTATTTTGTAACGGTTCTTCGGGCGATAGCTATACCAGAAGCATGGAGTTTTTCTGCGACTTCTTCGTCACTCAATGGATTTGATTTATTTTCTTTCGCAACAATCTCAGAGAGTTTTTGCCGTATAGCTTCCCACGATTCCATCGATCCGTCCACGTTCTGAAAACCTCCGGTAAAGAAAAACTTCATTTCGAATATACCCTGGGGTGTTTGAATATATTTATGAGCAATGGCGCGGCTTACCGTTGATACATGTACTCCTACAACATCAGCGATATCCTGCATTTTCAGGGTATGCAACCGGTGAATTCCCTCATCTAAAAAATCCTTTTGCATTTCTACTATTTTGCAGGCTACTTTATACAGCGTGCTCCGTCTCTGTTCGATTGCATCAATAAGCCATTTTGCCGATTCAATTTTCTTTTGTATATATTGCAAGGTAGAATTATCCGTACCATTTTCACTTAAGAATTTCTTATAAAAAGAACTGATATGCAAATGGGGCAAATTCGTGTTATCGATAAGAAATACCTCATATTTCCCGTCAATATACTCTACTTTTACTTCCGGAACTACATACGGAATAGTTTCATCACAAAAGAGAGAACCAGGTTTGGGATTTAGGGTACGGATAAATTCAACCTGTCTTTTTATGATGTCTAAGCTTTGTCCGGTTTTTTTTGCTATGGCAGGATATTTTTTCATCTCAATATCTTCCAGATAATTAAGAAGCAATTCTTTCGTTAACTGATAATGTGAATCTCGTTTATCCAATTGTAATACGAGACACTCCTGCAAATTCCTGGCTCCAACCCCGGGTGGTTCAAGCGATTGTACAACTTTTAAGGCTTCCTTAACCTCTTCAGCGGGAAGCGGTTTTTCAAGGGATTGCACAATTTCTTCCAGGGGACTGGCTAAATATCCGGATTTATCAATGGAATAGATAATGTTTTCAGCGGCTTCTGCAAGATGGACGGGGAAATCGATTAATGAGAGCTGCCCCATCAAATAATCATGGAGGGACATCGGCTTGGCTGCGGTGTTCTCTAATGCCTCCTGTTTCTGATCTCGTTCTTCCGAGAGGTTATTTCTCCGAACTATAGTTTGGGAGTAATAATCACGCCAATCATCAGCCATTTCACCGAGTTTATCAAATTCGTCACTTTTCGCATTATCGGCCGGTGTTTCATCTCCTTCCTTAAGGTTCTCATCTTTTTTCTCGTCAAGTACCTCTTCAAGTACAGGGTTGTCTACTAACTCCTGCTGTATATGTTCAACAAGAGCCAATAAAGGTAACTGTAAAATCTCAATTGATTGGATAATTTGAGGAGACAACTTCATTTTTTGTTGAAGTTGAGGTAATAAAGACGATTGCATTTTCATGAAATATCACCTTCTAAAAAAAACTTGAACTATGAAGACCTCATTTCGTTTCTACCACTAATTGCATCAGAAACGATCGCTGTATTTGCATATTCGAGATAGCTTCCTGTTGGTAATCCACGGGCAAGTCTGGTAACCCGCACTCCTAAAGAATGCAGTTGTTTATGAATATACAAAGCGGTTGCATCTCCTTCCATATTCAAATTCGTTGCCAGGATAACTTCTTCTACATGATTACTTTTAACCCTTTGCAAGAGCCCTTCAATGGTAAGAGACTCCGGGCTAATGCCATCCAGAGGGGAAATATGCCCCTGGAGCACATGATAAAGACCGTTATACTTACCGGTCTTTTCTATGGTTAAAAGGTCGGCAAGTTGTTCGATTACACAGATTACAGAATTATCCCTTTGCGTATTACTGCAAATATGGCATGGATCTTTTTCTGATACATTAAAACAGATCGAACAGGTTTTAATAAACTTTTTTACATCGCGGATGGCATAGGCAAGTTGCATTGCTTCTTCTACAGGTTGTTTTAAGATATAGCATGCGAGTCGTTCTGCTGTCTTTTGCCCTATACCTGGCATTTTTTCGAACTCGTTCATGAGTTTGATCATAGATTGTGGATATGCATTCAAAATAAAGAACCTCTTAAAACCTTTTACTCATAGTTTCTCATAGTTACATTCCACCCCCAAACATTCCTTGTAATCCAGGAATATTTAACCCACCGGTAAGTTTTCCCATCTCGGATTGATACAATTCCTGAGATTTTTTCAGCGCTTGTGAAATTGCTGATAATATAAGGTCTTCAAGCATCTGAACATCCTTTGGATCTACAACCTCCGGATCGATTTTAATTGAAAGGATCTCTTGTTTTCCATTCATATGGACTGTAACCATTCCGCCGCCGGAGCTTGCCTCTACGACTCGCTCTTTCAAATCGTTTTGAATATCCTCCATTTGCTTTTGCATCTTTTGAGCCTGTTTCTGTGCCTGTTTCATCATTTCTGTAATATTGCCAAAACCCTTCATCGTATTGACCTCCTCTATTTATTTACTTTCATGACATGACCATCAAACAATTCTACGATCTTATTTACCACTGGCTCAGAGCATACAGGATTGACCGCAATTTGATTAGAAGGGCCATGATCTGATGATAAATTTGTTTTGTTTTTTTCGGGATGTATGTTTTTTGCTAGAGCAAGTTTTAGTCTCACACTACTCTGGAGTACTTCTTTTATACACTGTTCTATAAGTTTTTTTCTTCTATTTGACTTAGTCTTTGCATGTGAAAGGTATAATTACCTGGGAACTCGATCGTTATATCTCCATCTTTTATTTCGGCCAATCGGCCTTCCTTAAGAAGTGACCAGGTAGATTTTTTTTTCGCCTTGTACTGTAAAAAGAATTTTTTCCCAAAGACTTTTCTCATCATGTTGCATTTCAATATTTTTACTCTCGTTTTTTATGGTAGTATATCCTTCCGATATCGGTTCTGACACCATTTCCGGAACAAGAGGTTTTTGTGCAGGTATAATTTCTTGCTTTTTCTCTGTGTCTTTACTGTCTAATTTTATAAATCTATCTTCCAAAGATGCAATTTTTTCTGCGATTTCATGCAATGAGCCGATGGATTCCATTCGGCATAATTTAATGATAGCCGTTTCAAGTAAGATACGGTGTAAGAGAGAATCCGTAGTGCGTACTCTCGTCTCTGACAGCAGTTGAATCATATAGAGTAAAGTATCGCCAGAAAAAGACTTTCCATGTCGCTGTATCAGAGATGTATTAAACTCTATCCATTTAGCATCTTGTCCACAAGAAGAAAAGATCAGAAGTTCCCTGATACACAAAAGCATCTGATCTATAAACTCTCCACACGTTTTTCCTTCATTGAGAACAGTATCCACGATCTCCAGAGCAGAGGATACCTCTTTTTTTACGAAGCTGTCGAACATACCTAGAAGTTTATCTTCGTCAATGCAGCCCAAAACAAAATTTACGTCTTCTAAGGATACCGTATCCTTGCAAAAAGAGAGAAGCTGATCCAGGACTGATTGGGAATCCCGTAATCCGCCCTTAGCATATCTTGCTATCATGTGAAGAGCTAAGGGGTCAATTTGTACACCTTCAGCTTTAGAGATATCAAGAAGCCGCTTTTCAATATCATGGATAGAAATATTCTTAAAATCGAACCGTTGACATCGTGATTGAACCGTTTCAGGCAACCGGTTAACCGCCGTTGTGGCGAAAATAAATTTAACATGTGGCGGCGGCTCTTCAAGAGTTTTTAGAAGCGCATTAAAAGCCTCGCGTGTTAGCATATGTACTTCATCAATAATATAAATCTTATAGCGTGCCCGCGATGGGGCGTAATTTACATTTTGTCGTATATTTCTTACTTCATCAATTCCCCGATTCGAGGCGCCATCTATTTCCAGAACATCAATATCCTTTCCTTCGGAGATGCATCGGCAAATATCACAGGTATTACAGGGAGTATCTGTAGGACCATGCTGGCAATTCAATGCCTTGGATACTATGCGTGCCATCGAGGTCTTACCCACGCCTCGAGGTCCTGCTAATAAATAAGCGTGAGCGACCCTGTTGAAACGGATGGCATTCCGAAGGGTTGTCACTATCGATTCTTGCCCTACGAGATCCTCAAAAGTTTGAGGACGATACCGGCGCGCTAATACGACATAAGACATTCGCTAATTACCTCAATAGTTAGAAAACGTTAAACTTATTATACTTTGTTATTCTACCCATATCAATATGCTTTATTCTGTTGTTTCTTAACTTGCAGAAAACCGTGGAAACCATGTCGTGTTATGAAAGATTTGCAGAAATGAAAATTCGGAATATCCCTATAATTCTATAAAAAGGCCGTGCACTTTTTTTTGTTCCCGTTTCCATTAGTTTACCAATGCAGTAAGCTCAGGCCAGACTTGCTCACGGCACATAAGGACATATGCTTATGGCTGCTTGCTTCCGCATCTGACCAGGTTCGCAGCGTCTCTTATTGCATGAGATCCAGCCTTCAACACCCCTTACATTGATAAAGCTAACAGTCTGTGAGCCCTCAAAAAAGCGATCGATCCTGCTATAGCGGGTTGCAGGTTACAGGGTACCGCTAGCTCCCCATCTAGCACGGCCTTTTAGTAAATATGGCGGAGAGGGCGGGAGTCGAACCCGCGATACCGATTTTGTCGGTATACGCGCTTTCCAAGCGCGCTCATTCGGCCTCTCTGACACCTCTCCAAAACAACACATCAATGATAGTATTGTGAAACAAGGCTTCAAAAATTTCTTACAGCGTATATGCGTGATACTTTTTTACATACAGATTTCTCCAAAGATCTATAGTTCACAAAGGAGCAGAACCGCGATAATGTATTGTAAGGAATAGTTATTCTTCATTATAATTAATGATTCCTTAATTCTCAATTATTAACTGGCGGAGAGGGTGGGATTCGAACCCACGTCCCGCTTTTAAGCGGGAAACGGTTTTCGAGACCGTCCCGATCAACCACTCTGGCACCTCTCCTGTAGTTAAAAATTGCCTCGTTATTTTGTACGGCAGTTTTCTAAAAAGAATTTTTGCAGTATATGTTTACATTCATCGGCAAGAACATTTGATAGAACATTCAAACGATGGTTAAACCTCGGCTCCTGAACAAGATTTATAACCGATGCACAAGCCCCGGCCTTTTTATCTGTAGTTCCATAAACAAGGGTATCAATCCTCGATTGCACTAAAGCGCCAGCGCACATTGCACAAGGTTCCAAAGTTACATAGATTGTTGTTCCTGTTAAACGCCAGTTTTGTAAATGTGCGGCAGCTTGAGTTATTGCTATCATTTCCGCATGGGCAGTAGGATCATTGAGCATCTCTCGCTGATTATGTGCACGGGCTATTATGTGGTTTTCATAAACAATCACAGCTCCGATTGGCACTTCATCTTTTTCTACAGCCTTTCTCGCCTCGGCAAGGGCCTGTCTCATAAAATATTCATGTTTGCTCGTAATATCTTCCATAATTTATAGATGCTTGTACAAACTTTCTGCAGGTACTCAACATACCTATTTTTCGCCGTATAATTATAATAATAAAAAACGCGCCCAGGAGGATTTGAACCTCCAACCTCCGGATTCGTAGTCCGTGACTCTATCCAATTGAGCTATGGGCGCTCTCTAGATCTCTTTTGCCTTACCGAAAGCAAAATATCATGGTCAGAAAATATCTTTCAAAACTTTAAGCGATAGATCAGTAATAAAATGAATTTAAAATGTAAGGGTTACTGCTATTGCTGGAGGTGTGTAAATTGAATAAGAAAAGTATAAGCATATCAAAACTCATTGTCAAGATATAATCCCCTTGTGGTTTCTCAGGACTTGTAACTGCTGCTTATGGTATCTTATCAATACTCTTATTTGATTTATTACCAAAGATAGATGTAGATGTTAATTGACGCACGTAAATAAAACTGATAGTATTTTTGTAATGAATAAAATCATTTACAACTTACATTTAGAGAGCGGCAAAGATTATACATTCGAGGTTGATATTGACAGGCAAGATTGTAAGGAAATGGCAAAGAATGAGATACACGCCTTCTGGACAAAACTAGATTACAACCAATGCAGTAATTGCCCACTTCGCGTATCGAACTGCATGCATTGCCCTGTTGCATTGGATATTGAGGGAGTTGCTAAGAAATTTGGAGATGTTATCTCCATTGAACCGGTAGATGTATGGGTGTATACAAAAGACCGTTCATTCTTTAAAAACTGCAGTGTGCAAGAAGCCTTAAAGTCTCTTTTTGGACTTATTATGGCATCGGGTCGTTGTCCTATTCTCTCAAGGCTTAAACCACTGGCATACTTTCATCTGCCATTTGCTAATCAGGATGAAACGGTTTACCATCTGGTGGGTAGTTATCTTATTAAGCAGCATTTACTATACTCTGAGGGTAAATCTAATCCGGATTGGGGTTTGAAGGGTGTTGAAGAACTTTACAAACAGTTGGAAACGGTCAATAGTTGCCTGATGAATCGTCTTCGGGATGCCTCAAATAAGGATGCCAACCTTAATGCTCTTTATCTGTTCATGACATTGACAAGTCTTATTGCGCTGGATATTGATAAAATGCTCGAGACGATCAATTTTATTGTGAGGGAAGGGTTATAAAAATAGCGTGTGTCCTTCGTTTTCATTAGATAAATTTGAAGCATAATCCTCCCGTCCTTTTAAACACCTGCCAGAGTAAGCTTGTAGGATAGTATCACAAATTTCTAAAATTTTGCAGTTTTACCAATGCATTTACATTTCTGTTTTCCAATTGTAAGGATTCCTTCGGTTTTAAGCTACTAAGGTTAAAATAACGGCGCCGACAATCTTGATCTTAGAGGAAAAATATTGATTAAATATTTCACCTGGTTTATAGTACATTACATAGTAAGACTAACTATTAGGAGAACCGGATATGCATATCCAGAATTCAGTCACGTCTGAAGTTCAAAGCGCTGATACACCTTATCAGGACTCTGCCGATTTGTGGAATGCCCTAATGAAAAAATCTCTAGGACTGGGCTGTGAACAGGCTATTATTATTCCTGCGAAAACGATTGTTATTGGACGTTGGGTTCAATTAAAATGCAAATATGGATGTGATGAATATGGGAAAAAACTAACCTGTCCTCCTCACTCCCCATCGTATGATGATATGAAGGATATTCTTAAAGAATATCATAAGGCGTTGCTCTTGCATGGGCATATAAGCTGGCAAATGCGTTATATAATTACCGAAGTAGAAAAAGCAGCCTTTTCTATGGGATTCTATAAGGCTTTCGGCCTCGGCGCCGGTCCTTGCAAATTATGTGAAAGTTGCGCAACATCTTCGGCTTGTACTCATACGGCAGAAGCGCGGCCCTCTATGGAAGCATGTGGTATTGATGTGTATCAAACAGTAAGAAATCATGATTTAAAAATAGAAACGCTTAAGAACAAGGCCGATGAGGTTAATATATATGGCTTAGTACTTCTCGAGTAAATCTGATAGTATCAAAAACTGGTATAGAAAACGGGAAGATACATCATAAATATTGCAGAAAAAGCCCAAAAGATTCCTGTGTTCTCTGTGGTTCAGTTTTGATAGTAGAGTACATTTTATGAAAGAGGAGAAAATCATGATATCAGGTATTATTAAGAAGGCACTAGACCTGGCTGTCGGGGCGCTTTTTATGACAAAAGAGAAAAGGGAATAATCGATACATGCAGTTTGGGAAAATAGGTCAAAAGATTCGCGATATTCGCCGTTTTAACCAAATCATAAGAATATTAACGAAGCACGGTTTTGGTTTTGCCATCCAACAGCTTCGTTTGAATGACCATATCATTGGAAGGGGCATTATCAAAACGGGTGTATTACGGCGTTTCACAGAGCCGCAAGAGTCTCGAGCCGC
The DNA here is from genome assembly GCA_005524015.1 of Candidatus Jettenia ecosi. Lineage (GTDB taxonomy): Bacteria > Planctomycetota > Brocadiia > Brocadiales > Brocadiaceae > Jettenia > Jettenia ecosi. The sequence continues at coordinate 29,288 of SULG01000014.1, read as the reverse complement.
CCGACTGAGAAAGGTATTGGAAGAACTTGGCCCCACATTTATAAAATTTGGACAAATCCTCAGTGTCCGGCCCGATCTAATCCCACAAGACTTTTGTACGGAATTAAGTAAACTTCAGGATCGTATTCCTCCGTTCAGTTATGGAGAGGTCAGAAAGCAGATATGGGAATCCTTTCGAAGTTATCCTGAGGAATTATTCTCCTCATTCGACTCAATTCCCCTTGCAGCCGCCTCTTTGGGGCAAGCACACCGGGCACAACTCAAGACGGGTGAGAATGTAGTTGTAAAGGTGCAGCGACCGGATATCCGCAAAATGATTGAAACAGATATTGATATTCTCTATAACCTGGCTCAGTTGGCAGATCGGTATATGCAAGATATACGGTTTTTTGACCCCGTGAGTATTGTCGATGAGTTCTCAAGGATCATCATGAAGGAGATCGATTTTCGGTACGAAGCACACAATATTGACAGGTTTTGCAAAAATTTTAAAGATAGCGCCACGACATATATTCCTAAAGTCTTTTGGGACTACACGAAATCCAGGGTGCTTACTACAGAAGAAATCAAAGGCGTTAAACTCAATCATTACTTGTGCAGCCATCGTTCGTATGAAGAGAAAAAGATTGTTGCTGCAAATGGCGCTAATGCCATCCTTCAGCAGATATTTATCGATGGATTTTTTCATGCAGACCCTCATCCGGGAAATATCTTCATTCTTCCAAACAATGCTATTGCTTTTGTAGATTTTGGGATTGTCGGCAGGCTCGATGAAGAGACACGTTATGCTATTGTGAACCTCCTGATTGCTCTATCAATGAAAAATATACAGGGTATTTTGAAAGCATTGGAAATGCTAGGTTCTTTTGTCGGTGAGGAATCTGTGCGGGATTTTAAACATGATATCAATGATCTTACAGAATGGTACTATGATATACCTTTAAAACAGATAGAAATTTCTATGATACTTCCACAAGCTATTGATGTGATGACACGCCATAAGCTCAAGATACCACCACAAATGCACATTCTTGTCAAGACTATTGTTACTATGGATGGCATTGCCAGGCAGTTGGACCCGGAATTTAATATCATTGCTTATACTAGACCATTTGTGGAAAGGCTGGTACATGAACGGCATGATCCAAAACGTATATTCAGAGATGCAGCATTTTATTCTTCGGAATTATTGGATATTCTCAAGGTGATTCCTAAAGATGCTTATGAAATTATAAAAAAGATAAAAAAGGGGACATTAAAAATTGAATTTGAGCATCAGGGACTCTCAAAGTTTATATTTGAGATGGATAAATCAAGTAATCGGCTTTCATTCAGTATGGTCGTTTCTGCCTTGATTATTGGTTCTTCACTTATTATTATGTCGAACAGGGGACCTTTGATGTACGGTCTTCCCGTGCTAGGCATTCTTGGGTTTGTTTTTGCCGGTATTCTTGGATTAGCTTTGGCAATAGGCATTTTCAGATCCGGGCGTTTATAAAAGAACGAGAATAGTGCGCTCAAAATCTTCAGAGACTGAATTCGTGGAGTAAATTCATTGCAAGAACTTGTTGACTCTTTTATAAATTATATCATGGTTGAATGTGGTTTATCCGGGAATACCATTCTCAGCTACAGACACGACCTGCAACTATTTACCACCTTTCTGCTTTCTAAAAAAATACCGGATTTCCACAGTGTTCGTCCCGATACGATTACCAGCTTCATTATCTCTGAAAAACAGCGTGGACTTTCCATAAACTCTATAACTCGTACGGTAGTATCAATCCGTATGTTATACAAATTTTTATTTTCAGAAGGAAAGTTGCAAAAGAATCCTCTCGGTTCAATTGAATCGCCAAAGCTTTGGAAACGATTACCAGAGGTTATCCCTGTCCATAAAGTGAATGAGCTTCTTTTAGTCCCTGATGTAAAAACGAAGTTGGGGATTAGGAATAAAGCTATCCTTGAACTTTTGTATGCTACCGGCGCAAGGGTTTCTGAAGTATCTGCAATTCAGATGGATTGGATTAACCTTGAATATGGCTATGTTAAGTGTAGGGGAAAGGGATCAAAGGAACGCATTGTCCCTCTTGGGACAAAGGCAATCAGGGCTATTGAGAATTATTTGGCAATCGCCAGACCAAAAATAAAGAATAGTCAGAATAGCGCCTGTCTTTTTCTTTCAAAAGCGGGGAAACAGCTTCGAAGAGAAAATATATGGGTTATTGTAAAAAACTGCGCATACAGAGCAGGTATCCGCGACCACATTTCTCCCCATAAACTAAGGCATTCATTTGCTACTCATATGTTAGAAAACGGCGCCGACCTGCGGTCAGTCCAGGAAATGCTAGGGCATGTCAATATCTCTACCACGCAGATTTATACCCACGTAAGTAAACAGTACCTCAAAAGTATCCACCGGCAATTTCACCCACGAGCATAATGATTATGAGCGAAAGATTTTGCGTCTCTGCAGGGGAATAGGTTATTTGGTAAGATATTTAGGTGGTATCATACTTGCTTTATCAACAATTATCTCGTAGAATAGGTAGACAGTAGGTATCGCAACATATCTAATTTCTTCTTCTTTTTTCTCATAATTAAGAATAAAGAGCGGGAGAAATATTTTTTAAATTTCGGCCATACTATTAGGGTGAATATCTTTGACTTTTTTATAAATAATTCTATAATGTCACCATTATGGTAGAGTACTTACCTATATTGATATTATTTATAATAGCTTTAGGTTTTGCCGTTACGAATGTAATACTTTCGGCTATTTTTGGGACGCAGAAACCCACCGCAGAAAAACTCACACCGTATGAGTGTGGTATTGATCCGGTAGGATCCGCTCACGAGCGTTTTTCTGTAAAATTTTATCTTATTGCAATGATATTTGTTATTTTTGATATTGAAGTTGTTTTTCTCTATCCATGGGCAGTAGCGTTTCAGTCATTGAAGCTGTTTGGATTTATTGAAATGGTAATCTTTATAGGTATTTTATTTATCTGTTATCTTTATATATGGAAAAGAGGTGGGTTGGAATGGGAATAGAAAGCCAGCTGGGTGATAACATCCTAACTACCACTTTAAGTACGATGATAAATTGGGCTCGTAAATCCTCTCTTTGGCCTATGCCTTTTGGATTAGCCTGTTGTGCCTTAGAAATGATGGCGGTAGTTGCGCCTCGTTATGATCTTGCGCGGTTTGGAGCGGAGGTATTTAGATTTTCACCAAGACAATCAGATTTGATGATTGTTGCAGGGACACTTACGTACAAGATGGCATCTGTAGCAAGAAAGATTTATGATCAGATGCCAGAACCTAAATGGGTTATTGCTATGGGCGCCTGTGCGGTATCGGGAGGTGTATATAATACTTACAGTGTTGTGCAAGGCGTAGATCAGATTCTACCTGTGGATGTGTATCTTCCGGGATGTCCACCAAGACCAGAAGCATTAATTCATGCCATTATGGAAATACAAAAAAAGATCGAGAAAGAATCGTTATGAGCCAGGTACAATGAATCCTGTAAATAGAGTATTAGGAATTTGCTTAGCTATAGAATTTAGTTTATGCAGGATAGCATCAATGGATCAAAAGATTTACGACGAGGGAACATGGATACTGAGTTTATAGCTACAGCGATAAAATCGAATTTTCCTCAGGCGATTATAGATTCAAATACATTTCGTAATGAGTTAACCCTTACTATAAAAAAGGAATTTATTGTCCAGGTCGCAAGGTTTCTTAAAGAAGATAAAGAACTTCATTTTAATTTTTTATCGGATCTTTGCGGTGTTGACCGAGTTGAGGCAGACGGTATTTTTGAGGTAGTTTATCATCTCTATTCGATAGATAAAAATCATCGTGTACGTCTTAAAGTGCCAATTCCATCAAATGAACTGTCCATACCAACGGTAACAGATATCTGGAGGACGGCCAATTGGCATGAGCGAGAAACGTACGATATGTTTGGGATTACATTTACTGGTCATCCTGACCTGAGAAAGATCCTCACGCCTGAAGATTTTGAGGGATATCCCTTAAGAAAGGATTATCCCATCGATGGGAGGCAGCCCCCCGCACTTTATGGTACCTACCGAAAGGGTAAAGAGTGATGGAAAGTTCTGCTACAACAACACACCTGATGACCATCAATATGGGTCCTCAGCACCCCAGTACTCATGGTGTATTAAGATTATTGCTGGAGCTTGATGGTGAAATGATTATAAAAGCTACGCCTCATATTGGATTTCTTCACCGGGGTGTGGAGAAACTTGCTGAGTATCGAACTTATCATCAATGCATTCCTCTTACCGACAGGTTGGATTATGTAGCTCCTTTTTCAAATAATTTAGCGTATGCCCTTACTGTTGAGAAATTGCTTGGTATTGATATTCCTGAAAGGGCTCAGCATATCCGCGTACTTCTCTGTGAACTTACCCGGATTGCTTCTCATCTCTTATGGCTGGCAACCCATGCGTTGGATATCGGCGCTATGACTGTATTCTTCTATTGTTTTAGGGAGCGTGAGGCAATCTACGATATCTTCGAAATGGTTTCAGGAGCCCGGCTTCATCTCTCATATATACGGATAGGAGGCGTAGCAAAGGAACTACCTGGCGGATTTCTGGAAAAGACCCGAAAATTTGTTGCTGAATTTCCCGCGCGGCTTAAGGAGTATGAGACACTTCTTACCGATAATCCTATATGGAAAAAGCGCACGGTTGGTGTCGGTATTATTTCTGCTGAAGATGCTATCGATTATGGACTCAGTGGTCCAAGTTTAAGAGGATCGGGAGTTAACTGGGATATCAGAAAGGCAGATCCCTATTCCTGCTATGATAAATATCATTTTGCGGTTCCTCTGGGTGAAAACGGAGATGTATATGACCGGTATCGTGTACGCATCGAAGAGATGCGGCAGAGTAACAGCATCGTTCATCAGGCTATCAATATCCTTCCTAAGGGAGATATTATAGCGAGTATACCCAATGTTACCTTGCCTCCGAAAGAGGATGTAGAAACAAAGATGGAGGCCATGATTCATCATTTTAAATTAATCATTCAAGGTATCCGTCCTCCGAAGGGTGAGGTATATGCCAGTATTGAAGCCCCAAAAGGTGAGCTAGGTTTTTATATTATCAGTGATGGTTCCAGCAATCCGTATCGTCTAAAAATCCGTCCGCCGTCTTTCGTTAATCTTGAAGCGTTGCCGAAAATGGTGGAAGGCAGATTACTTCCGGATGTTGTTGCTACAATCGGAAGTTTAGATATTGTATTGGGAGAAATCGATCGCTGAAAACCGGAACTAAACACGGGAATTATTTTACAAATTATTTAAATTACGATACAATAAAATACTAATGAATACAACAAACGAAAAATCTATACAGGGAGAAGCAATAGATCTTTCGAAAGTCGAAAAGGCAGTAGAGAAATACAAGAACGTGAAAGGCGCTTTAATCCCGATTTTGCAAATGGTACAGGCAGAAATTGGTTATTTGCCTGCGCCTGCTATCGACCTTATCTCAGAAAGGTTGAATATCAGCGCAAGCGAAATAGTCGGAGTTGCTACCTTTTATGCCCAATTTCACCTGGTACCACGCGGGCAGCATATCATAAAGGTTTGTTGTGGAACTGCCTGTCATGTAAAAGGGGCTAAAAAGATCGCAGAAAAACTCAGTAAAACATTAGATGTCTCGCTTGGTATGACCACGAAGGATAAAGTGTTTACTCTTGAAGAAGTGGCGTGTCTGGGGGCATGCTCATTAGCGCCTGTTATGATGGTAGACGAAAATGTTCATGGAAAGTTAGCTTCGGATACGGTTGCTGATGTTATAAAAGAAATAAAAGAATCAGGATTTTCTCAATAATCATGGCTAGTGAAGAAGTAAAAAATATTTTACAAAAAAAAGCGAATACGCAGAAGCCGAAGATATTCATTGGTATGGCTACCTGTGGTTTAGGCGCTGGCGCAAAAGGTGTGCTCGCTAGTATTGAACAAGAATTAGAGAAGCAAAAATTACAAGCAGAAGTTATACGCACAGGTTGTATCGGTATGTGTACCCACGAGGTGCTCGTGGATGTAATTTTTCCGGGCCGTACGCGTGTTACCTATGGAAGTGTAAAAAAGACTATGGTACCGCAGATTATAGAGGAACACATAGGAAAGGGAGAAGCAGTAAAAAAATTCGTTTTATCACAGATGTATTTAAACGATAAAATCGATATTCCTTACGACGGCTTACCATTCTTTGAAGATCTTGAAATAAATAAAGGCCAGAAAAAATTCATCCTCAGGAATTGTGGGTATATCGACCCGGATAGTATTGAGGAATATATCGCAACCGGAGGGTATACAGCGCTTAAAAAGATACTGAAAACAATGACCACCAAGGACGTAATCAATGAAATAAGCAAATCAGGTCTTAGAGGGCGGGGAGGTGGCGGCTTCCCTACAGGAGAAAAATGGGCATCTTGTGCTAAATATTCTGCGGATGAGAAGTTTGTCCTTTGTAATGCTGATGAAGGCGATCCGGGTGCTTTTATGGATAGGAGCCTTCTTGAGGGAGATCCCCATGCTGTTTTAGAGGGTATGATCATTGCCGGATACACAATGAATGCCACGAGTGGCTATATTTACGTTCGCGCTGAATACCCTTTGGCTGTTAGAAGATTAAAACATACTATTGAACAAGCACAGAAGTATGGTTTTCTGGGAAAGAATATATTAAACAGTGGGTATAGTTTAGATATTTATATAAAAGAGGGCGCTGGCGCTTTTGTTTGCGGCGAATCGACTTCACTGCAGAACTCTATTGAGGGTAAACGAGGTATGCCACGCACGAGACCTCCGCAATCCGTGGAGGCAGGCTTATGGGATAAGCCCACGGTGTTAAACAATGTGGAGACCTTTGCCAATGTACCGTTTATTATTAATCAGGGCGCTGACTGGTACTCGAAGATCGGTACAGAAAAAAGTAAAGGGACGAAAATCTTTTCCCTGACAGGAAAAATAAAAAATGCAGGCCTTGTTGAGGTTCCCATGGGCACTACCGTTCGGCAGATTGTGTTCGATATGGGTGGTGGAATTCCTAAAAAGAAACGGTTTAAAGCTGTGCAGATCGGAGGTCCATCCGGTGGATGCTTACCCGAGTCTTTATTGGATTCACCTATAGATTACGAATCGTTAGTTGGGGCAGGTGCGATGATGGGCTCCGGCAGTTTTGTAGTCGTTGATGAAACTACGTGTATGGTCGAGATGGCCCGATTCTTTATGAATTTTTGTGCAAGCGAATCTTGTGGAAAATGTCCACCTTGCAGGATTGGTACAACCCTTATGTTGGATATCCTTACCCGCATTACCCAGGGAAGAGGGGAAGAAAAAGACTTGGAGGTATTAGAGCAGATGTGCGATGAGATCAGGACAATGTCACTGTGCGGTCTTGGACAATCTGCCCCCAATCCTGTTAAATCGACACTCCGGTATTTTAAGGATGAATACATTGCTCATATTCGCGATAGAATATGTCCTACCGCTACCTGTGTTGGTCTTCATAAGTATGAGGTTATTCCGGAAAAGTGCACAAAATGTCAGGCATGTATTCGTAATTGTCCTGTAAAGGCAATCAGCGGTAATACGAAGGAAGTTGCTTTTATTCATCAGGAAAAATGCATTAAGTGTAATTTATGTTACGAAAAATGTAATTTCATGGCAATCAAATGAAGACGATTAATCTTGTTGTAGACGATAAAACAATTACCGTTCCTGAAGGTACCAATATATTTCAGGCATCGCTGGATAACGGTATTTATATCCCTGGCCTGTGCTATCATCCGAAACTTTCACAATTCGGTGGCTGCAGGCTCTGTATGGTAGAAGTTACCGAGAGAAGGACAGCGCATCGATTTGCGTGTGCCCATCCTGTTTCTGAAGGGATGATTGTAAAAGTAAATACGCCAAAAGTAGTTCGGTATCGAAGGTCAGTTATGGAGTATTTATTAGCCCATCATGAACTTTCTTGTCCGACGTGCGACAAAGCAGGTGAATGTAGCCTGCAGGATATTACACATGAGTTAATGCTATCTCCCAGCCGGTTTAATGCGGTAAGGATGAATGCCCCTGTCGTTCGTGATAATCCAATTCTAGAATTAAATCGGAATCGTTGTGTTTTGTGCGGGCGATGTGTGAGCGCCTGTAAAGAGATAGAAGGAGTCGGCGCTATTGATTTCCAAAAACGTGGCATCAAGACATATGTCGGCACTGCTTTTGACAAGCCATTGGATTGTAGCTTTTGCGGTGGTTGTTTAGCGGTATGCCCAACAGGATCCTGGCAAGATAGAACGCTTGAATTCAGAGGAAGACCATGGGAATTCAAAAAGACACAGACGATATGTCCTTACTGTGCAGTTGGATGTACGATCGTTTTAAATACGAAAAGTGGAAGCGTGAGACGGGTAACATCGGACGATTACATAGGGATAAACGAAGGTAACCTCTGCATAAAAGGCAGGTTTGGTCATGAATTCATACACTCAGCAGAACGTTTAAAAACCCCTTTAATAAAGAAAGATGGTGCATTCCATCCGTCCTCCTGGGACGATGCACTTGAATATATCTCAAAGAGATTCCAACAAATTATAAATGAACACGGAGGAAAGGCTATCGGAGGTATTGGTTCTGAAAAATGCACGAATGAGGATAATTATCTTTTCCAGAAATTCTGCAGGTCTGTATTAAGGACAAATACCATAGATAATCTATCCAATTTAAGGTCGCCTTCCCTAAATAGTCTCATGTATGAATCTGTTATTCGCGGAATTGCATCAACATCATTGAAGGAGATAGAACATGCGAATACATTATTCTTTTTTGGCACAGATATGACAGAGGCTCATCCCGTGGCCGGAACCATGGCCAGAAAAGCTATAAGGATGAACAATGCCAGTCTTATTATCGCTAATATAAGAACTATTTCATTTAGTGGTACTGCTAAAAATGATATTCGTTTGACCTATTCCTTCGGTAGTCAAATACCATTCATTCATGCCTTGATTAAGATCATTATTGATGAAAAACTTATCGATTTAAAAAAGGCAGAATCATCGATAAGCAATTTCCATGAGTTACCTTTGGCATTCGATACGTTCAGCGTAAAGGAAGCTTCTCAGGTAACCGGTATTTCTGAAGAGATGATGAGAACTACAGCGCGATTACTAACAAAATCCGGGAATTGTTGTATTGTCTGCGGGAGAGATGTGGAAGAAGACCCTTTGAGTCGCGATACCATAAAAGCCTTGATGAACCTTTGTGTATTGATGAATGCATCTAGCCCGGATACGGGTCACAGCAAGGCTTCACTTTTATTCTCGCGCTCTCATAATAACTCCCAGGGTGTAAATGATATGGGGGTAGTACCGGAGTTTTTCCCAGGATATAGTACTACCAGCGATGTGTCCAATAGAGAGAACATAGAGAAGCAATGGGGAGTAAAATTTTCCGATGATATCTTCATGAGAGAGTCTAAGAATATTTTTGAACTTGCGCGGAATGGTGCATTAAAAGGCCTCTATATTATGGGAGAAAATCCCCTGGTAAGTTATCCAAATGGTAAGGAAGTACTCGAAGCCTTCCAAAAGACAGGTTTTATTGTTGTTCAGGATGTGTTTTTAACAGAAACTGCGCAATTGGCAGATGTCGTTCTTCCTACGGTTACTTTTGCTGAAAAGGAAGGCACGTTTACCAATATGGGGATGACAGTACAGCGGCTGAATAAGATCATACAGCCTTCCGGAGTGGATGCCAAACCAGATTGGCAAATCATTTGTGAATTTGCCAAAAAGATGGGGTATTCGTATTCATATGCATCTCCAAAAGATATTCTGAGTGAAATAGAAAGTGTGGTTCCTATCTATTCGGGTATTAATTACGATCGTTTGAAAAGAAAAGAATTTTATTGGGCATCTTCCGTATCTGGTAGTAGAAATAAATCAGCAAAATACCTCCTGAACATTGTTCAGCCTGAATCTTTGGAGATAAAACAGAATAAAGATTTTCCTTTTGTATTATTGACAGGTGTGAGTTTAAATCATCAAGGAACCTTCTCCAGGTACTCAAATGCCCTTGTATCGGTTTCTCCTGAATGTTTTGCAGAAATGAATAGAAAAGATGCTCAGAAGATGAATATTCATGATGGGGATGCGGTAGTTATTGAATCAAGCCAGAATAAGGTAACACTCAAGGCAAAGGTTACCGGTAAATCGCCCGAAGGCATAGTTTTTGTCTCTGAGGATTACGAGTGGATACCGATCAATCTTGTGCGTACAGGAGTATATACTCCTGTCAAAATTTATAAAGAAACCGGACAGATATAATTCCCTAAAATAGAGATCTCAGGAGAATAATATTATTAGAGAATAATGTTATTATGGCAAAGACGCTCCACCGGGGCGTTTTCTCAGTTGATTTTGTTTGTACTGATCAGTGGTTGTTCATAGTAATATATAAGGTTACTGTATGGCAAAAAAAGAACGAACATATTTTTGCGAAATTTGCAGACAAAAAGTTGTTGTTATCGAAGAGGGTTTTGGCGTGCTGGTATGTTGTGGTAAAGAAATGAATCTTGTCAAAGGAATGATGGCAACCTGGACAGCAGCGCATCATAAACCGGCAAACGGAGTAACTTTTGTATGCAACGTATGTAAACAGAAGATAAGGGTTATTGAAGAGACAACAGGTATATTAGAATGCTGTGGTCAAAGAATGCATCGTGAAGAGGCCCCTGACTATAATGAATAAAGATCTCCTTATTTATCTTACCATTACCTGTATTAAGATCTTTATTGTATTTGGCGTGATCCAGTTTATGATTATCTCCATGATCTGGTTTGAAAGGAAGATTATGGCGCATATGCAGGTCCGCCTTGGGCCGATGCGTGTTGGGCCACATGGATTATTACAGCCAATTGCTGATGGTATAAAACTTCTCTTTAAAGAGGATATTATTCCAGAGAAAGCGAATAAATTTCTTTTTGTGCTAGCGCCTGTTATGACTCTGGTCCCCGCCCTAATTACCTTTGCAGTCATTCCTTTTGGGGATAAAATAAAAATTTTCGGATATAGCATAGACCTTGTCATCACCGACATCAACGTTGGATTTCTTTATATCTTTGCTGTCTCTTCCCTGGGAGTTTATGGTGTTGTTATGGCTGGTTGGGCATCGAACAATAAATATTCATTACTGGGCGGAATACGGTCTTCAGCCCAGATGATTAGTTATGAGTTGACACTGGGCTTATCTCTTATTGGAGTTGTTATGTTAACAGGTTCATTAAGCCTTGTGGATATTGTGAATGCTCAGGCAAAAATATGGAATATCATATTACAGCCCATAGGGTTTTTTATTTATGTTACGAGCGCTTTTGCAGAGGTAAATCGTACCCCATTTGACCTTCCGGAGGCGGAATCAGAACTTGTGGCAGGTTACCATACAGAATACAGCAGTATGAAGTTTGCCATGTTTTTTATGGCTGAGTATGCCAATATGATCACTGTGTCTGCTATTGCAGTGACTTTTTTCCTTGGCGGATGGCAGGGACCATTTTTACCGCCAGTTGTATGGTTTATGTTGAAACTATCAGGTTGCTTGTTCTTCTTTATCTGGGTAAGGTCAACGTATCCAAGGCTCAGATACGATCAACTCATGCATTTTGGCTGGAAATTCCTGTTACCTCTTTCTCTATTTAATATACTTATTACCGGCCTTGTTATGGTGATTAAAGGATAATTATGATTTTACCATTACTAAAAGGTCTCATTCTTACTATCAAGCGGTTTTTTAATCCAAATGCCGTTGTTACTCAACAGTATCCGGAGGAACGACCGAAACTTCCTTCAAGATTTCGGGGATTGCCGGAATTACAGATAGGAAAAGACGGCAGGGAAAGATGCATCGCATGCGGGCTTTGTGCAAAAGTTTGTCCTTCAAAATGCATTACTGTTGAAGGGGCAACAGATAAAATAACACAAAGAAGATATCCGAAGGTGTATGAGTTAGACGCCTTCCGATGTATTTTTTGTGGATTCTGCGAAGAGGCATGCCCGGTAAGGGCTGTGATATTGAGAGATACCTTTGAACTATCGACATATCAAAACAAGAATATTTTTGATAAAAAACAATTATTAGATCTTACGAAAAAAAGAAAAATAAGTTTTTAATCTATCATGATAGTGAAGGTAAAATATTGAGAAGCTTTTCTGTCTTGACTTATATCTAAATAATTATGGAAGCATACATATTTTATATTATGGCTGCAGTCTCTGTGACCGCAGCCGTGTATCTTATCTTCGAGAAGAATCCTGTTTACAGTGCTTTGTATCTTATACTAACACTCGTAAGTATTGCAGCGCTCTATATATTACTCGAAGCGCAATTTATTGCCGCAGTTCAGATTATCGTGTATGCAGGCGCTATTATGGTCCTTTTCCTCTTCGTGATTATGTTGTTAAGTTTGAATATAAAAGAGGAATTGAAAGACGCAATACCATTTCAAAAAATACCTGCCTTGTTTATGGGTATTTTACTCTTTTCCGTTCTCTGCATAATTTTAAAGTCAAAATTTGTGCAAGGGAAACAAGGTGAATATACCAGCGCCTATGTTGCTAGTGTCGGAAACACAAAACTCATTGGTAATTTGTTATTCACCGATTATCTTCTTCCCTTTGAAATAACTTCAATTTTGCTCTTTGTGGCAGCTATTGGGGCAATTATGTTAGCCAAGAGGAAATTATAAATGATTACATTAACGCATTATCTGGTACTGAGTGCGATTTTGTTTACGTTAGGTGTCATTGGTGTGTTAATACGAAGGAATGCTATTATCATATTTATGTGCATAGAACTCATGCTGAATGCCGTTAATATATCGTTTGTTGCGTGTGCACATTACCTCAATTCTATGCAGGGACAACTCTTTGTTTTTTTTACCATGACAGTTGCGGCAGCCGAGGCTGCAGTCGGTTTGGCAATCATCGTGGCTGTATTCAGGAATAAAGAAACGGTAAATATTGACGATATAAACATCATGAAATGGTAGGTAACAGCATGCTTAACCTTGTTGCACTGATCTTGCTATTCCCTTTAATTGGTACAGTCATTAACGGACTTGCTGGTAAAAGGCTGAAGAAAGAAACAGTAGGCTATATTGCCTGCGGGGCAATCGGTTTATCATTTCTTGTTTCGATACTTGTGTTTTGCGGACTCCTTTTGCTTCCTCCCCAGGAACGGTTATTTGAAAAAGAATTGTTTAGCTGGATTGAATCCGGTTCATTCAAAGCAGCGGCAGGTCTGCAGGTAGATCCATTATCCGGAATCATGATCCTCATTGTTACCGGGGTTGGACTCCTTATCCACATCTATTCTACTGGCTATATGCATGAAGATAAGGGATACCATCGCTATTTTTGCTATTTGAATTTATTTACCTTTTCCATGTTATTGCTTGTTTTGGGTAACAATTTTCTTCTCATGTTTATTGGCTGGGAGGCAGTCGGGTTATGCTCATATCTGCTTATTGGGTTCTGGTATAATAAGAAGTCAGCATCAAATGCAGCGAAGAAGGCCTTTATTGTTAACCGGGTAGGTGATTTTGGATTTATCCTCGGTATTATGCTCATCTTCCTCTCTTTCCGCAGTATCGATTTTACGGAGGTATTTCATGCAGCATCGCAAGGTACCTTTGCAGTCGGTAGCTTTGCCTTAACCCTAATTACCCTTCTTTTGTTTATGGGTGCAACCGGTAAGTCAGCTCAAATACCTCTGTATACATGGCTGCCGGATGCTATGGAAGGTCCCACGCCAGTCAGCGCATTAATCCACGCAGCAACCATGGTAACTGCCGGCGTTTACATGATTGCCCGATGCAATATTCTCTATATGTTGTCTCCATTTACCATGACCATAGTAGCCAGTATAGGAGCAGTTACAGCGCTCTTTGCTGCATCCATAGGGTTGGTACAGAACGATATTAAGCGAGTGCTGGCCTATTCTACGATTAGTCAACTTGGGTATATGTTTCTGGCTTGCGGTGTAGGCGCATTTACGGCAGGCATCTTTCATCTGATGACGCATGCCTTTTTTAAAGCTTTGCTATTTCTTGGCTCCGGCAGTGTTATTCATGCCATGTCTGGAGAGCAGGATATGAGAAAGATGGGTGGACTCAGGCGCCATATTCCTATTACCTATAAGACCTTTTTGATTGGCACTATTGCTATTGCAGGAATTCCGCCGTTTGCAGGATTCTTCAGTAAGGATGAAATTGTATTGGAATCGCTTGCCCGTGGAAATTTCTTCTATTGGTCAATAGCAATCGTGACATCCCTCTTTACGGCTTTTTATATGTTCCGCTTACTGTTTATAACATTTCACGGGAAATCAAGGGCAGACCACCATGTCATGGAACATCTCCATGAATCTCCAAAGAGTATGACGTTCCCATTAATGGTTCTTGCAGGGCTTTCCTCCCTTGGCGGATTTTTAGGCATACCCGGTGCGAATATCATGAGTCACTTTTTAGCGCCGGTTTTTGGAGAACAGGGACATCATACAGAAATTTCCGGACGAGAAGCAGGTGTCCATCATAGTGAAGGACATCCTTATCTTATGATGATTATTTCAACAGCTATTGCAATCCTGGGTATATTTATAGCATATCATTTGTATGTAAAAAAACCTGAATTGCCCAAAATATTAGCAGAACGGTTTCGTTTTATTTACAAACTTCTGCTCAATAAATATTATGTGGACGAAATGTATGATATCCTTTTTGTGAAATCCCTTAAGAAAATTTCAGTTATGTTATGGAAGCATGTAGATACTCAAATAATTGATGGTTCTGTAAATGGTGTTGCTCGCCTTATCGGACGGTTTGGTGATATTCTGCGTTTCTTACAAACAGGATATGTACGCAATTATGCCTTTTACATCGTGCTTGGCTGTATCTTCGTTATTGTACTTACTGCATTAGGTAAGTAGCATAGTATTCTTTTCTTACAAAAATTGTAATTCTGGAGCGATGGGATGTCCGTACCGATTCTTTCATTAATCACTTTTCTTCCGATTATAGGAGTATTTTTTATCATTTCGATTGATTCAAAGAATCGGGAGCTTATCAGATTTACAGCGCTGCTTGTTTCGATAATAGTTTTTTTGATTTCCCTTCCCCTCTACTTTAACTTCGATGCACGTACCTATGAAATGCAGTTTGTTGAGAAACTGCGGTGGATACCTTCCTTTGGAATCAAATATCACGTTGGAGTAGATGGGATTAGCCTCTTTCTGATACTCTTGACAACTTTTCTTACACCAATTTCCATTCTTGCTTCATGGCATATTACCAAGAATGTAAAGGAATACATGATTTCTATGCTGATCCTTGAGACAGCTATGGTAGGCGTGTTTATCTCATTGGATCTATTTTTATTCTTTGTATTCTGGGAGCTCATGCTGATTCCGATGTATCTTCTCATCGGCATCTGGGGTGGTTCCAGGAGGATCTATGCTGCGGTAAAGTTCTTTATTTACACAACGGCAGGTAGTGTATTTATGTTCTTGGCTATTATTGCCCTTTATTTTTTAAATTACCGGGCAACGGGCGAATATACCTTTAATCTATTAGAATTATATAAGCTCGATATTTCCTTTGCCGTCCAATTCTGGCTATTCATAGCTTTCGCCTTTGCTTTTGCCATCAAGGTTCCCATGTTTCCATTTCATACATGGTTACCGGATGCCCATGTGGAGGCGCCCACGGCAGGAAGTGTAATCCTGGCAGGCGTTCTCTTAAAAATGGGAACATATGGTTTTATGCGGTTCTGTTTACCTTTATTCCCTGAGGTAAGCCATGCCTTTATTCCGGTGATATCATGGATGGCTATTGTTGGCATTATCTACGGCGCCCTGGTTTCTATGGTTCAGGATGATCTGAAAAAACTCGTTGCTTACTCTAGTGTAAGCCATTTAGGTTTTGTTATGCTCGGAATCTTTGCCTTTAATATCCAGGGTATTGAGGGTGGTATTACTCAAATGATTAACCACGGTCTCAGTACAGGGGCGCTTTTTCTTGTAGTTGGGATGCTCTACGAGAGAAGGCACACACGAATGATTGCCGATTTTGGAGGTTTGACGAAACAGATTCCCATCTTTGCTATTTTCTTTCTGGTTGTTACCCTATCCTCTATTGGATTACCCGGATTAAACGGTTTTGTAGGAGAGTTTCTTATCCTGATGGGCACGTTTAAGTCCCGTATTCTGTATGCATCTATTGCGGCATCAGGGATTATTCTTGCTGCCGTTTATATGCTCTGGATGTTTCAAAGGGTTATGTTTAATGAAATAACCCACGAAGAGAACAAGACACTAAAAGATATGAATAAGCGTGAATTTGCCATCCTGCTTCCTATTATCTTCCTGATTTTTTGGATTGGTATCTATCCTAATTCTTTCTTGAGAAAGATGGATGCATCCGTAAATCATCTTTTAAAACAGGTAGGAGAGAAGGCAAACGTTGTGTCTAATACTCAAAGACAGAAAAGAGTTGAACAATTACAGCAAAATGTTATGCCAAAGATTGATATAATCTCTGAGACTAAAACAGAATGGTAGGCTAATTTCTTTGTGTTCTTTGTTCTTTTGTGGTTTTTATGTAAGTTTCTCGCTATGGTAAAGACCCAGATATAAAAGGGCTTATATAAGGTAAAGGTATATGGCAAATGTCTCGATAATGACGTTCAATATTCTCAGTATTCTACCAATCCTGACTTTGGCAGGTTTCGGCATGATTGTTCTCCTTGTGGATATATTATCCTCAAGGAAATTGGGAGAAAAAAATCTTCTGGCTTATCTATCCCTCATGGGGATTATCGTAGCAGCTATCTTAGCGAGAAATTCTACCGGAACGACTTTATTTTCATTTAATGAATCTTTTGCAATCGATAATTATTCTCTATTTTTTAACTTCATCTTTCTCCTCAGCACAGGCCTTGTTATCTTAATCTCGCACAGTTACATAAAACGCGAAGAGATTAACCATGGAGAATATTATGCATTAATCTTATTCTCAACAATAGGCATGATGCTCATGGCATCCGGTGCAGACCTGTTAAATATCTATATCGGACTTGAGGTCATGTCTATTAGTATTTATATCCTGACAGGATTTAAACGCTCAAAGCTCATTTCAAATGAGGCATCTTTAAAATATTTCTTACTGGGCGCCTTTGCCACAGGCTTTTTATTGTACGGTATTTCTCTTGTTTATGGTTCCACAGGCGCTATTAACCTGAAACAAATTGCCGGTTTCATTGCAGATAAAGGTAGTATTTCAAATCCTTTGCTGCTTATGGGAATGGCATTAATAATCATTGGGCTTGGGTTCAAAGTTGCTTCTGTGCCGTTTCACGCATGGGTGCCTGATGTTTATGAGGGTGCGCCTACAACCATAACAGCCTTTATGTCCGTAGGACCGAAGGCTGCTGCCTTCGCTGCCTTTTTACGCATCCTTATGACAGCTTTTGGAGCTACTCATTATGAATGGCAAAAGATTATTTATATTCTTGCCTTGTTGACTATGACTGTCGGCAATGTTGTAGCCATTGCCCAAACAAACGTGAAACGTATGCTGGCGTATTCCAGTATTGCTCATGCAGGCTATCTTCTCATTGCACTTGTGGCTGCAAACGATATGGGTATGTCTAGTGTATTGTTCTATATCCTGGCTTACACGTTTATGAACATTGGGGCGCTTGCTATTGTCATTATAGTAAGTCAAAAAGGTGATGAGTTTATACAGATTCATGATTTTGCAGGATTAGGATTCAAACACCCTGGCTTAGCCGTGGCTATGTCGCTCTTTATGCTTTCCATGGCAGGTATTCCACCTACTGCTGGCTTTGTGGGAAAGTTTTATATCTTCAGCGCTGCCATAAAATCAGGGTATATTGGGCTAGCTGTTATTGGTGTGATAAACTCCGTTATTTCCGTTTTTTATTACCTGCGAATTATGGTTATTATGTATATGAAAGAACCAACCAGAGACTTTAATCCCCTTACGCTCTCTCCCTTGATTGTTGTTGCTATAGTTCTATCAGTTATCGGTACTCTGCATCTGGGTATCTTTCCATCGAAGATTATGGAAATAGCCCAGCAATCCATTCTCATACTAAAATAATCCCCCTGATTCAAAATTGCTTTTTGCGGTAAATGGTTATATAATTCACAAAATTTATGTGTTTGTTGCGTTGCAGGCAGTCCTTATTTGGTGGATTCGGCGTAAAAATCAACGCCTTAATCCACCCTACTCATTATAGAATTACCGGTAGGGTGGATTAAGCGAAACGAATCCACCATAGCATCCGCCACACACCACAGGTTCTGCGATGAAATATAGTATAAGACAACCTCAACCATTTGATCCTGCTTGCGTGCGCTATTGCCCGCAGCGTTCCTTTCCTGCCTATCGGCATATACCGGGAATTACTCCACATCCATTCTATGACCCTCGTGGCCATAGTTACGGTTTGCAAGAAGATACCAGGGTAAACATTCAGCTCCCGGAAACATGGCGTAAGGCAGAGGATTACCTTTACGGAGTTGATCTTTATAATTCTTCATATTGGTGGGAAGCTGGTGAGGTATGGGAAGGATTATGGAAGAGAGCAGAAGGAGATTGTAAACTATTCTTACAAGGGTTGATTCAAATCTCAATCTCAGTCCTTAAGCATCATCTCCAGAAACTCACGGGACTCAGGCATCTTTCCACAACCGGGCGTGATAAATTACGCCAGGTATTAAAGAGTATAAGTGATCCAAAAGGTATGTATATGGGGATCAACCTTCATGAATTCCTTATCTGCCTTGATACGTTTTTCTCACCGTTTTTTTCCTCTGTTGTTTCAGAACAAACTTATTCCCGGTCGACGGTTAAGCCCTTAATTTGTTTGTATTTTTAAGGGGGTATTTTATATTAATTGCTTGACTTAAAAATATTCTGCATGTTAAATGAATACTAAGGAATGCCGGATGGTAAGGATGGCAAATCTTAAGTAATCAAGGGGTGTAAGGGAAAGAATAACTACTCAAAATAAGGCGCAAAATTTCATTAGGCCTTCGGCGACTTTTCAATCGTAAAGACGTGTAGTGGCAAGGCGCGCCTTGCCACTACAGAATCAGTTTGAAATTCCTATACATCGAGGTAAGGGCGAATCTTGTGTTCGCCTCCCTTTGTGCAAACCATAAAGCCCGTGCACTTTTCACGGGCAGGGCGAACACAAGGTTCTCCCCTACCATGACCTGACAGTATTTTGAGTCACTACGATAAAGATATCCTTATTACTGAAGTTGTTTTTACATAAAATCTTAGGAGTAAAGCTCTCATGTTTTATAGAGATGCTGTTGTAATTTGTGATATTTTTATTTCAAGTGTACCAGTTTACCTGAATAGAAGTTTATCATAAGAAGTACGGAAAAGATATGAGGGACGCGAGAAAATATGTGGCTGAAGTGGTTACCGTGGAGATTTATCATAAAACATTGGGCGCAATCACAAGGCTTCCTGGATCCGCTTTTGATACTCTCCCGTCTCAGCCTTTTTGCTCAGCCTTCCGAAGTCACGGTTCCCGTGGAGCTTTTGCGTGCAGGTGCAGTATTGCATGCACGAGGCTTGATAAACAGTCAGGCAATACAGCATAATCTTGATTGGATTTGGCCTTACTGGGTAGAGCAGCAGTTTGATCCCAAAAATGAATCCTTTATCCCCAGGGCATTTTCTTTTACTCATATCAATCTCACTCATAGGAATTGGACCGCAGTAGGCATACCTGATTTTTCTGAAATACCGATTATTGATCCTCGTGGGCTGGTTACTCCATTTTTTGACGGATGGTCATTGGATAGTTGGATAGTTACAGAAGATAAACAGGCTCTTTTACCATCGCGTTTACCTTTTGTATTACAGGATTTACTGTTTGAAGGAAATCTTGTTGTAGTAACAAATGCTGCTTTAGGGAAGATAATCCTTGAATCAAAAGTCGAGGTTGTTTCAGATACTGAAGTTCCGGTATGCCGGATCTCCCTTACTGGGTATGCAGATTCTCAAGGATGGATTGTTGTCTCCTTGCGCCCATATAACCCGGAAGGAATAAGCTTTATTCATAATGTTGTTATCCTTCCCGATAAAAAGGGTTGGAGGATTAACCGTGAGCATAATGTCTTTTTTGGCATTCTTCCTGACCGATGGGCGTTTTCTCATTATCGTACGGGAGATGTTTACCAAAATATTTTGTCTGAGGATAAGAGGCATGAAGTGACGTGCGATGTTGGTATGGCTACAGCAGCAGCGCTTTTTAAAGTTCAATCAGGCGGCACAAAAATGGTTACGGTTGATGTGCCACTGAAAATAGAAAAAAAGCATTTATTTGCGCCAGCAAAATCACCCCATTTTACCCATTGGGAGCAAAATATTCAGGAAGCTTGTGAACTTTGTATTCCTGATAAAAGATTCCAGTTTCTTTATCAGTCTGCTTTAAGGACACTTATTCTTCATTCACCTGATACCATCTATGCAGGACCATATACGTATAAACGTTTCTGGTTTCGGGATGCAGCTTTTATTTTACATGCAATGTTGTGTACCGGATTAACGGATCGCGCAGAGAAGATTCTTGACCTGTTTCCCTCTTATCAGACTACTCTGGGATATTTTCGGTCTCAGGAAGGGGAATGGGATTCCAATGGTCAGGTTTTATGGGTTATGCATCGGTTTTGTGAGTTGACCGGCAAAAAGCCTAAATCAACATGGCAAAATGCTATCCGGCATGCAGGCAGGTGGATTCACAGGAAACGTCTTTCTGTGCATATAAACGCTCCCCATGCAGGACTGCTTCCACCAGGTTTTAGCGCTGAGCATCTTGGTCCTAGTGATTACTATTATTGGGACGATTTTTGGAGTGTTTCAGGGTTAAGAGCAGCCGCACATTTGATGGATTCTTTTCATGAGTATAAGGTTGCCGAAGAATTTCGTCAGGAGGCTGATTCTTTGCTGAGTTCTATTGAACGTAGTTTACAAATTGCAGCCAAACGTATAGGTTGTTCTTCTATGCCAGCTTCTCCATACCGGCGGATGGACAGCGGATCAATCGGTTCATTAGCTGTTGGATACCCACTACAGCTATGGGAGCCACATGATTCCCGTTTATTAAATACCGTAGAATATCTTATCAGAGAATGTCTTGTTGACGGCGGCTTTTTCCATGACATGATCCACTCTGGCATTAATCCTTATCTTACGTTACATATTGCCCAAGTACTACTGCGAGCTGATGACTATCGTTTTTTTCATTTAATGAGCACGATAGCAGACCTGGCAACATCAACTGGTCAATGGCCTGAGGCAATTCATCCCCGTACCCGCGGAGGATGTATGGGCGATGGACAACATGTTTGGGCTGCCGCTGAATGGATACTTATGGTAAGAAATTGTTTTGTGCGGGAGGAAGGAGAAAAACGACTCATTCTTTGTTCTGGTATCCCCCAGCAGTGGTCTAATCAACAGACATCCCTTTCTTTTGGCCCTGCCCCAACTTCTTTCGGTAATATCTCGATTTTGATTGATTGCGATCAAAGAAAAGTCACCGTTAATTGGGATGGGGTCTGGCATAAAGAAGAGCCTGTCGTTGAAATCCGGCTTGCCGGGTATCGACCAATAGCCGCTCAATCTGGAATGAGATCTGTAGAATTAATGCCTATGGAGTAAGGTATGAATATTCTCATGATGACAAATACCTACAAGCCCTTTATAGGTGGCGTGGAACGATCGGTGGAGATGTTTACCAACGAATACCGTAAACGCGGTCATAGAGTGGTGATAGTTGCCCCTACGTTCAGGAATATGCCAAGAGAAGAAAAAGATGTAATTCGTGTCCCGGCTATCCAGAATTTTAACGAAACTGATTTTTCCGTGCAATTACCTGTTCCGGGAATCTTTTCCGAGCAATTGAAGGCATTTCAACCTGATATAGTACATTCGCATCATCCATACTTAATTGGTGACTCGGCTCTCAGAGTAGCTGCCAAATACAAAGTGCCTTTAATTTTTACCTTTCATACCCTGTATGAGCGATATACACACTATGTGCCAGGTGATTCTCCGGCCTTAAAGCGGTTTGTGGTAGCCTTGTCTGCAGGGTATGCAAATCTCTGTGATCGTGTTTTTGCGCCAAGTCAGAGTATCGCCGATTTATTGCGTCAGCGCGGAGTGGAAACACGTATTGATATAGTTCCTACCGGTATTTATGTTAAAAAGTTTGCAAAGGGAGATGGTATGGAGTTTCGGAAATCATCAGGAATCCCTCAAGACGCATTTGTTGTGGGGTTTGTAAGCAGAATTGCTCCTGAAAAGAATATTATGTTTTTAGCCCAGGCAGTAGCCTTATTTCTTAAAAAGGAAAAGGACGCTTATTTTCTTGCTATTGGCAAAGGACCCCTGGAGAATGAAATCAAGGACTTCTTCAGGCGAAATAAACTAGAGCATCGTTTCCATCATCCTGGTGCTTTAGAACATAGAGAACTGGTAAACGCATACCATGCAATGGATGTTTTTGCCTTTGCGTCTCAAACTGAGACACAAGGATTAGTATTAACTGAGGCCATGGCTGCTGGTATACCTGTGGTGGCATTAGATGCCCCCGGAGTACGTGAGGTTCTGAATGATCGTGTGAATGGCCGTCTCTTGTTTTCTGAGAATGAGGAGGAGTTTGCTTCTGCTTTGCAATGGGTTGCCAGTTTATCTGCTCAGGAGAAAGAAGATTTAAAAAATGCGGCGCGGGAGATTGCACAATATTTCTCGATAGACCGATGTGCTGAACATGTATTAAGTATATATAAAGCTGTTATTGATAAAGGTTACACATATCGCAATACTGAGGATAGCACATGGGCAAGCGTTATTCGTATGATAAAAGCAGAAACTGGTTTAATCATGACTAAGGCTATATCAGTAGGTGCAATGTTGAAAAGTGAAGAGTAACAGATTTATGTTTTCCTGCCCAATCAGCATCTATACGGTAATCAGATTCAGGATATAAGGGTGCATTCTCAGGCAAATATCCCAGGATGCTGCGTACTTTCATAGGGTTTTTCAACACATCAAATTCACCGATTTTTGCTGAACCGCTAACCGGCATGATGTGTGTAGCAAGAATTCTCATGATTGTTGTCTTACCTGCGCCATTTGGTCCCGGAAGCCCTACTATTTCTCCCCTTCCTACGGTAAAAGAGACATTATCTAACGCTACCGTCGGGCCATAATGCATACAAAGTCCTTGCACTTCAATCATAGCATTCTCCTTAAGGTTTATCTGTAAAGGATTTGTTTTGATGTTACCTTCATTTCTTCTTAACCATAATATATCTTCTTTTTCCAAAAATATACTATGTGAAACTTATCAACTTACATAAAATAAATATAATCTGATTTATGTTCCCAAATTTATTCAAAAGACTAGAATAATTTTTCTCATGATTTTTTCTCTCTACTTTGGTAAACTTCTTACGTTTGCAGGAAAATTCTTACAGAATATTCAGATTGATCAGCTTTGTCTGATATATAAGCACAGGAGCTTATGTTATAGAGTTATAAGTCTGAAAGCTTATATTGATGAGAATGTTCCGAAGAGGCATTTATGAAAGATTCTCAGCTTTATGCAGTTATAACGGGCGACATAGTCGGGTCATCAAAGCTGCAAGCTAATCAGCGTAACCATTTATTAGCAATTCTTAAATCTTCTTTCAGAACTATCGGAAAAATTTTACCCGAAGCAGTGCATGCACCTTTTGAAATACATCGGGGAGATAGTTTTCAGGGGGTATTATCTCAGCCAGAGGTTGCTCTCCGTGCAGCTATTGTTATTCGTGTCAGTTTACGTTGTGGCTTTGAGGTAAAACAACGTCGCTATGCGGTAGATGCGCGTGTTGCTGTGGGAATCGGGGCGATTGATTTTCTTCCTGGTGGCCGGGGGGCCGAAGGAGACGGTGAAGCATTTCGCCTTTCTGGGCCAACAGTGGATACGATGAAAGGGGACAGGCGGTTGTTGGTGCGAAGTCCGTGGCAGGATGTGAATACAGAACTTGATATAGAATGTGCCTTGCTCGATGCCCTTATAAACAGATGGTCAGCCGAGCAGGCGCAAGCGATATTAGGTCAAATTCGGGGTCTGACTCAGGAGGAGATTGCAAAGGAATTTGGCATCTCGCAACCAGCCGTTCGCCAGCGTTTAAAGGCTGCAGGTGGATGGGCAATTGAAGAGTTATGCCGGCGATATGAGCAACTAATCCTTGAGGCAAGAAGCACAAGGGCTTATTAATGTAGTAAAATAACGCCAGGTAGTTATATGATAAGACTCATTGTTCAAAATGATTTGGCCTTGCTTCTCCGTCTTATTGTAGCCCACTTGATTGTAGACTTTATATTTCAGACACGCTCCCTGGTAGAACATCGGTTCAAGAAAAAATGGTTTTCTCGTTGGCTCTATGTGCACGGAGCATTAGCAGGCATATTTGCGTATATTTTAACCGGCGCCTGGGATGTAATTTGGCTCCCTTTCGTTATTTTTATTTCACACATAGTATGCGATGGTTTGAAAGCCAGAGGAGAAGACACAGCCCGATCTTTTCTCCTGGATCAACTGGCACACGTGATTGTTATTCTTGGGTGCTGGATCTTGCTGATACAGGGCAATATATCAGAAATTGTTAAAGCTCTGTCTTCAGAGATATCAAAGGTAAAAATATGGGTTTTGGTTTTGTCCTATATAGTAGTAATTTGGCCGGCAGGTATCTGGATCGGTAAGGTTACAAAGCCTTGGAGAAAGGAAATAGAAGGACCATCTTCCCAGGGTTTAGAGAAAGCCGGGCTATGGATTGGACGCCTGGAACGTATTTTAATACTAACGTTTGTGCTGCTAAAACACTACGAGGTTATTGGCTTTTTGGTTGCTGCAAAATCAATTTTTCGTTTTGGCGAGATTAAAGATCCAAACCGCAGAAAAGAGACAGAATATATCTTAATAGGTACCATGATTAGCTTTGCGATAGCAATTTTTTTGGGGATATTCGCACACTGGATTCTCCACGTATCGGCATTGGAAAAATAGAGAAGAGCCGCTCTTCCGGAGCTCTTTAATCGGTTTAACGCTTTTAGCCAGTACTATAACCCCTACGGGATATTTAAAAACTAAATTATTCCATAAAATAATTATTGGTTGAAGGGATTTCTGTTCAGCGATGTTACTAAAACGTAACATAATTCTTCCTGGTATTTTAGGTTTATTTCTTCTTTTTTTTATTGCCTCCGCTTTCCTTTATTTCTGCCTGCCACGATATATTGAATCTAACATTTTACCTCAGGTTTCTAAAAAAACAGGAATACCGGTGGGGTGTAAAGTCCGCAGAATAGGTTTTACTGGTATGGACCTGGGAAGTTTATGCCTTGGCGATTCGGATAAGACCCCGGTCTCCATTAATTCAATCCAATTAGATTACTCACCATTAAGATTATTCAAAAAACATATCGATAGTATTATTATTGGCGGGCTTGAATTGAATTGCGAGATAGTAGATGGGAATTTTATCATTCCTGGTTTTGATTGGCAAAATGCCTTTTCTGGAGAAACAACTCACGATACTTCAAAAGAGTCCGCCGGGGAACAGAATATTCCGTTGACCATAGGAAGCCTTAAGATTTGCAACGCAGTCCTGGTATGCCGTTATCATGGACAAAACTACCGCCTGCCGTTTGATATCACCCTGTTTACAAAAGAAGGAAATCTGAATACCTTTGAATGTACCCTGAGATTATATCCCCGTGATCAGGAATTAACCATCTCTTCATACATAGATATACATGCAAACAAAGCGTCACTAAAATTCCATTCTCATTCTTTTCAGCTCGATAAATTTCCGGATATCGCGCAGGTTATTCCAGAACTTGTTCTATCTGGCCTTATGAATATTAACGGGACCTCTGAAATACAGTTAAACCCTTTTCAAATTGCCCGGTCTGCGATACTCTGCGAGTTCCATAACACTCGGATTGATTACAGAAAGATGACTGTATTAGACTCACAAAGCTCTGAACATAGCAAACTGCCTCTTTGTATTAACATCAACGCAGAAGGAGGGCTGTGGCAGGTTAATGCAACTAATATTTTTTCTCCTTATCCATTGCCGGTACAAATATCTGGTGCAACTTGTAATATCCAATCTTCTCAGAAATCTATTGAAAGTTCCGGATATTTTACTGTTGTACTGGATCGCTCTGATAGAAACCAGCAAGCTCCCATACAATTTGCAAAACCACTCCATACCCAGGGAAGTTTTTCTGCAAAATTTACAAAGACGGGTGAATGGGAATTTGCACTTTCTCAACAACCAAATTCTCCGGTAAATCGTTGCGAGATTAGGTATGAGCCATTAGATATTGTCACAAGCATGCCCGGCGTTACTGTTTCCGGAAAAGGTGAAAAAACGAAAGGAACCGTAAATTATGCAGTACAATTGCATGATGTTGATGTTCATATATATGATCAGTATGCAACGATGAGGATGCCCTCGGTTTCTCTCATCGGTAATACCAGGATCGATGGCAACTTTACGGAAGGAATAACAGGGATTACTGCCTTTGAAGTAAAAACCCCTAACCTGGAAATAGTAACAGAGCCTGTAGCAATAAAGATACCTGAGTTTTCTCTTCAGGGAGAGGGGCGCTACCTGCAAGATGGTTCTTTTCGTATGAATGCCATTACAAAATTTGAAAATACAGAAGTTTTAGATGTATGGTACAACACGAAAACAACGGGAATTCGTGGAGAATTGCCTCTTCAATGGCCTTGTGAGGAATTAGGGGAAAAGGGAAAAGTGTCAGCAGAAGCCGTTTATTTGAATGCCGTAAACCTTGGAACAGCCTCCGGAACGATACATCAAAAAGGATTTGGGATAGTCTTTGAGGGGGAGCATACGAGCGCTCTTATAGCCGGGCTAACCCTCAATTCTCACGGCACATTTGATTTATTTTCAGAAAATGGCTATGAATTGAACCTTGATTTTAAGATTCCTCAATTTCAATCTGATTCAGTTGATTTTGGTAATTTATTAGCTTCGGCAAAAGGGATCTCTTTTGGGGGAGGGCTTGAACTTGATGGTAATTTGTTCGTTAATGCTGTAAATATGGGAGCTACAACAAAAGTATCTCTGAGAAATTCAAGATTAGATCTCAAAGAGAAAGGGATTACTATCGAGGGAATGAATCAGGTTCTTTCATTTCCTGATCTTTTAGAAATGCGGAGCGCTCCACATCAGCAGTTCCAATTTGAGAAATTATCCATTGGAGAGTTGGCTTTTTATAATGGCAGAGTTGAGTTTCAGATAGAATCGCCGAAATCTTTTTTTGTAGAAAATTGTGAATTTACATGGTGTAATGGGCGAGTTTTTACCCATGCAATGCAACTCTCTCTCGATAAGACAGATTACAACATTGCCCTCATTTGTGATCGTTTGAATCTTGCGGCATTGTTCGACCAGTTTGGTATTGCAAAGGCAGAAGGGAGTGGTACCGTGAGTGGACGGTTGCCTGTGAGATATGAGAGTGGGAATGTAAGCTTTGATAACGGTTTCCTCTATTCTGCGCCAGGGGATGGAGGGATAATCCATGTGGCGGGGATGAGTATTTTAGACATCGGTATTCCTCACAATACGCCTCAGTATTCACAAATTAATTTTATCAATGCGGTGTTGAAGGATTTTCATTATAATTGGGTAAAAATTTTGTTAACAACAAAAGAAGAGGATTTATTATTACAGATGAGTCTTGATGGAAAACCCATAAACCCTTTACCCTTCACTTACAATAGAAAGCTTGGGTCTTTTTCTAAACTTGAAGCAGCAAGCAAAGGAGGAATCTATAATCCAATCCATCTTGATATTAATTTTCGTCTTCCGCTCAATAAGATTATGTACTACGGCAAAAATGTTAACGATATCATGAGTATGCTACAATACTAAAGGAGATACTAAATATGGGAAAAAGGCGTAACCTTTTTTATGGAATAGTATGTTATCTGTGTCTGCAGGGATGTATTCAGACAAAACACGAGATTGATGTGGCGCCCGTTGAAATAAAACCAATTCACATTACCATCGATGTAAATGTTAAAGTTGATAAGGCCCTTGATGATTTTTTTGGCGATCTTGATAAGATAGAAAACAAGACCGGAACAGATACAGTTAATACAAAATAGAGTATACGTTAAAGCACATTATAAAGAGTAAATTGTAATGGAAAAGGAGATTTATGATGAACAAAGCTAAATTTTTCACGGTAGTGACAACTCTTTTTATATTTACAACATTTATCTTCATTGGTAAAACCTATGCGGAAGACATTAAAGCCAGAATGCAGTCGCGGCTTCCTCTCATTAAGGAATTAAAAGCAAAAGGCATAGTAGGGGAAAATAATAAGGGGTATTTGGAGTTTGTGGGAAATGTAAGGAAAGAGGAAAATGTTGTGAATGACGAAAATAGCGATCGAAGAGAAATCTATGCAGCAATTGCGGCACAACAGGGAGCAGACGCTGAAGTTGTTGGGAAACGGAGAGCTGAGCAGATTGCCGGTAAAGCCGCATCTGGAGAGTGGCTTCAGGATGCAAACGGGAAATGGTATAAGAAGAGTAAATAAGAAGAGTAGGTTGGATAAGGTTGCATCTATAGTGATCAATATTTACCATGGAAACACTCGCAGAATCGATGTAGGGCGAGGCTAAACAGGCTGTCCGAGAATTGTTTTTACGGATCAAATCCGTACTATATATTGATTAACTATTGCAATAGACGCAACATATAGCATATGTTGCAGGTGGTAATTGCATTCTCGGACAGCCTGTTTAGCCTTGCCGCCCCCGCCTGAATATATACACGAGGATAGCAACTCTAAAGGGTTGCCCTACAGAATTAAAATTCCTATACATTTAATTAGATCTTCGGCGACTTTTCAATCGTAAAGACGTGCAGTGGCAAGGCGTGCCTTGCCACTACAGAATTGCTTTGAAATTCCTCTCCATTCCATGAGATTGTAAACCAGGATATACCATAATTCTCTTGGGCGGGTTCAGGTTGCAAACCTGAACCCGCTGGAGGAAGGAGCAACTGAAACATCTTAATCCCCCTTGATCCCATAGG
>SULG01000013.1 GCA_005524015.1 Candidatus Jettenia ecosi | reverse complement strand
TTTAGGTCTGAACTTTTATCCAAAAGCGTCCGCTTTTTGCCAAGACTTTGTGCCCTCGTGGCAAATCTGCCAGGACTTTGGATGTTCTACTTGGGGACTCCCTCAAAGCGGCACTCCACGTGTTGGAGATAACACCTTCAATACCTTTTCCAGAAGCATCAATCACTACAGGTATAGGTGCTGGTTTTCGCTGAATAATGGCATTATCATTGTCCTGCTGTACTACATGTGTCAACTCATGGGCGAGTAGCCGCTGACCCTCATGCGTCTCTGGGGAGAACTTGCCCGTACCAAACACAATGTTGCATCCAACTGTGTAGGCATGCGCGTTCAATTCCCGCGCCGATTGCTCAGCGGTCGCACCGGAATGCACGCGTACCTTGGAAAAGTCATAGCCGAATCGCTGCTCCATAAAGACTCGGGATGCCGGATCGAGGGGTTGGCCGGGTACAGCTAATACTTCCTGGACAATGGGCAGCGTTGCAATCTGACCAGTCTCGCTGGCTTGGACGCTCTTAGTCTGCAAGCGCTCGTATTCGTGGTCCGATTGTTCCGTCTGACATTTGGGACACCCTCCGCCGCAGGGGCAAGCGCGCTGTAGCTGCGGCACAGGCAGCCGCATCACCTGCTCAGAGACGCGGTCTGCTTCCTGCTCGTAGATGTCGCCGGGAGTATTCACCACGAGTTTTGATTGAATCTTTACTGGTGCTTTTGCATGCACTGGTATCTGCGAGAAGTCATGACCAAAGCGGCCAGATGCGGTCGGATCAGAGACGGCCTCAAGGCCATCAGGTTTAGCCTGCAGTAACCGTTGCACGGCTTGATTCCTAAGTGTGCGCTGTAAGTGAAGGATCGATTTCACCTTACGGCTGTGCCCAAAGTATCCCCGACCGGACATCGCAGATTTGGCTGATGTGGTCTGCTGATTTGCCTTCGGTTTCTCTGCGACAGTGCGCATAGTCGGTCTCCTTCCTATCGATCATCAGACGCCTAACGATGTTATTAACAAGTTTTCTTTAATCTGATAAATAGTACAGCGTAAGTCAAGGAATATTTGACATAAATGATTGACATATAAAATTTTCGCTCCTATAATTCTAACTTATTAATATTACAAGTTGAGTGATATCCACATAAGTTGCGTAAAAATAGAATAAAGCCGTGCTAGCCAGCCAGACGTAAGGGAAAGATTGTTCCTGAACAGATTTGGGGGTATGGTGAAAGAGCATGTGCGAGAGCAATGGAATTGAGAATAGTTTTCCCATAATGGCTTCTCCTTATGAAAACTTTCGAATACTTTCATAAGAGTGCCATACTTTGGAACTGTTTTCAACCCTTATTTTTCAGGCTCTCTCAGCCATACTCTTCTTGTTTCCCTTGTATTTGACTATCCTTGGACAAACTTATTCTGTTTCTGCGCAACTTATGTGAAAAAAAGAGATATCTTTTATCACCATTTTCTATTTACCTTGATAGCGTTTTATTAATCAGTTATCTATAAGATGTTATTTCTATCATAGAATCACGTACATGAAAGGAACATAAATATGAAGGATAAAAGTGATTGATCCAAACATTTTGATGATATGGGGCCAGAAGATTGGGAAGACCATTTTGGTGGAACTGATGAAGACATAATGGAAAAAGATTATGAGAGATTGGTGAAAGATTCTTATCAAGAAAATGATTCTATAGACATAAAGCATATACCTTACAACGTTGAAGAAGATAATCATAATACAAACGAAGCTGAATCTCCAATGTCTATACAAAGAAAAATTGTAAGTTGGATATCAAAATCAAAATTGGCTAAAGTCTTTACTTTTAGAGATGGAAAAGGATTTTTTGTTACTAAAGGATCGAGTGTACAATTAAAAGATGGGACGGTTATTGAAGTAATTGAATGGTTATTTAAAAATGGGATTTGCGGAGGACAAACTATTAATAATTACAACATTGTTTATACTAAGCCAGGTGGAAAGTATGTAGAAAAATTGACTTTTTTTAGAATAATTGTAAATGCACCATTCTTTTCAACTGAAAGGGAAAATAACGACATCAAAGAACATTATAATAATATTTCTCTTATTATTGACTGGATATCAAAGTCGAAGCTTGCCAAATCGCTTGCTATAGGTATCGTTTACAAAATATTGAACGATCAGTGGTGGGTCTGTATGAGAGATTATATCAAAATATTTTAAAAGTCATAGAAGTCAAATCTTTATTATTGACAAATTACCTTCAACTCTTTTAATAATCTAGAAAAACGCTCGTCTCCTTGCAGGGTGCAGCAATACTTTCAAGACTTGCCCCCCCTTCTCACGAACCGATTTTCAACAAAAATCAAAACAAGCCTTACGATAAGGAAAAAGTGCAATAAAGATGTTTTCAGGCAACCTTGCGCTCAATTTCCTCAAACTTTACAGCCACCTTTTTGGAAACCCCCGGTTCCTGCATCGTAATTCCATACATTACGTCGGCAATACTCATAGTGACCTTATTATGGGTAATAATAAGGAATTGTGTGTCCCTGGTAAAGTCCTTTACAACATGGGAGAACCGGTTGATGTTGCTCTCGTCAAGGGCAGCATCTACTTCGTCCAGAATACAAAAAGGGCTTGGCTTGGTTTGGAATACAGCAAAAAGAAGTGCAACGGTGGTCATTACCTTTTCGCCGCCTGAAAGAAGGGTAATTGAGCGAAGCTCTTTATTCGGTGGTTGTGCCATGATCTCTATTCCCGCCTCTAACATATCCACATTCTCCTCCAGGATTACATCAGCTTTACCTCCACCAAATAGTTTTCTGAACATTACCTGGAAATTTTGGCGAATTTCATGAAAGGTTTTTTCAAATAGTTCGCGACTGGTATGGTTGATTTTTTTTATCAAATCCTGCAAGGCGTTATGGGATTTTTCAAGATCCTCCTTCTGATTCACCAGGAAGGTTTCTCGTATCTCCAGTTCATCTTGTTCTTTAATTGCTTCCAGGTTCACATTTCCTAACCTTTCGATCTTTCCCTGCAATTCTTCGATTTCCCGGGAGACTGCATTCCAGAAATCGACTTGTGAATCGGAGGCGCTGGCAGGTTGATCTTGAGATGTACTTAATTCTAAACTGATTTCGCCGGTGGTAGCATCCAAATTTGATAACTCCAGATGATACTCTTCCCGAACGCGCTCCTCCAGATTGGACATACGAATATGGTACTCATTTTCCTTCAGTCGTAATTCCTGTGATTGCTGTTCAATATGTTTGTGCTCTGTCTGTTTTCCCTCAAGGTCTGTCTTTAGTTCTATACGTTCAAGATCATGTTCTTCCCGTCTTGATTTCAGAGAGACTATTGACTCTTCCTGTACAACTTTCCTGGCTTGAAGCTCTTGTATCTGGAGTCCCAGACATCTTATTTCCTCTTCTGCCTCCAGTTTTTTCTGAATACAGCTTTGACCCTCATGGGTAATATGCTTGATTAGTTCCTGGGCTTCCTGTAGTTCAGCACAAAGTTTATTCAGACCTTTCTTCAGTCCATCTTGCTTTTCCTGTTTTTGGGCAAGGCCAACCTTTAAGGTGGTTATCTCATCTTGAATATTCTTTTTTAAGTGCTCTTTCTCCTTTACCAGCATGGACGCATCTTCAACCTGCTGCTCCAATCGCTCATGCTGCTGATTGAGAAGCTTTAATTCATCCTGTAAAGCTGTCTCCCGTTCACAAGCCCCCCCGACTTCCACATCTATCTCTTCTATTTCATTCTCATTGATCTTTTTCTCTTCTGTAAGCTCATCTTGCTTTTGTTCATTCTGAGCAAGTTCATTATCTTTAGAGATTTTTGAAATATTTACCAGATCCAACCTTTTTGCCAATTGAGATGTTTCTATTTCGAGTTCCGCAAGCTCATCGCTGTAATTCTGTTTATTTTGCTCCAATCTTTCGAGGGTTTGCTGGATTTGAATCAATTCATCTTCGATTTTCTTTAGTTCACTTTTACGCGATATAATTCCTACCTGCCCTTGTTTTTTGCCACCGCTAAGAGTACCTTCAGGCTCTAATAATTCACCATCAAGTGTTACATAACAAATCCCATTGGTATAACCGGTTAGCGTCAGCACAGCGTCAAGATCTTTTACAACAATGGTATTGTTTAAAAACCCATGAACTGCCTTACAAACCTCTTCTGTACTATTTACCAGTTTACTGGCAACACCGATAACGCCTGGTTTTTGCAAAATTTCATCGGGAACAGAGGATTGGTTCTTTGCTCTGTCTAGCGGGAAAAAAACCGCACGGCCTTTTTGACTCTCTTGTAAGAAGGTGATCGCCTGTACAGCGCTATCTGTAGTATCCACAATAATACCCTGCACTCTATCACCCAAAGCAGTCTCAATAGCCAATGCATACATCAGATCAACCTTTAACAGATCACCAACCATACCCCGTATACCCTTTACCATCGGTTGCTCTTTTTTAGATTCTTCTAAAATAGCCTTTGCGCCTGCTTCTACACCTTCCGACCGCATCTCGTAATCCATAAGAACTTCGTGCCGGGATACCTTGCTGCTCTTCTGTTGTTTTTGTTGATTAATCTGCTCATCCAGAGAACGTATCATAATCATCAATTCCTGTATGCGTTCTTTTGAAGAAGATACTCTTTGTTCTAAACCGGTGAACTCCTCCATCAGCGCATGTTTTTCTCTCATACCCTCCTGGTGTTTAGATGCCAAAGTATCCAGAAATGAACTGATTTCCTCTTGTCTCTTCGAAAGCCTCGTCCTTCTGCTTTTTAAACTATCTTTTTCCGTAGTTAAACTGCCAATCTCATTCTGAAGGCTAGACTCTTTTTGAAGTATGGAGATAACCTCAGATTTCTTTTCATCCATACCCTGGTACAACAAATCGCATTCCAAACCAATCTGCTTTTGGGCTGTTTCTTTCATCTTTTGAGTATCTACAAACTTAACAATTTCCTGCTCTAATGTATTTAATAATCCTTTCGTTTCTGTAATTCTATTATCTGCCTCATGTAGTTTGTTTTTCAGGTTTTCCTGCTGCTCATAATACTTTTTATGCTGAATTTCTAACTCTTTAATACGTTCGTGGTCGTAGTGTATCTTATCCTGATTTTTCGATATCTGCGCCTCCAGATTTACCATTTCTGTTTGCATCTGCGCTGATTGTTGCTCTAATTGATTCATGGCATCTTCGATTTCGTTTATGTGAGACCCGATCTCGTCGATATCGGTAGCTATTCTCTGATTTTGCTCTTCGATCTGATTTACTTGTTCTGAAACCGTGATCTTTTTATCCTTAAACTCCCGATAATTCTTCAGTGAAAGCCCTATCTTTAATCGTTTTAGTTGTTCCACATATTCCTGATATTTTCTCGCTTTGGATGCCTGGAGTTTTACCGAGCGCAGTTGCTTCCGTAACTCTTCAATAATATCGCCAACCCGTAACAGATTCTGTTCAACATGCTCTAGTTTACTCAGAGCGGCTTTCTTTCGTGATTTAAATTTACTAATTCCCGCAGCCTCTTCAAATAATATCCGCCGCTCATGAGAATCTGCCCGTAGCAAAGCATCTACATTGCCTTGTTCAATTACAGAATAGGCATCCGCGCCAAAACCCGTATCTATAAAAAGCTCCCGAATATCTTTTAACCGGCTTGCCTGTTTGTTAATAAGGTACTCCGATTCTCCCGAAGTATATAAACGGCGGGTAATACAAACCTCGGTATATTCGAGTGGTAATAGTCCTTTATTATTTTGGATAGTCAGGGATACCTCTGCATAACCAAGAGATGGACGCTTATCAGTCCCGTTAAAGATCACATCTGCCATTTCATTACCCCTTAACGATTTTACACTCTGTTCCCCCAGTACCCACTTTACAGCATCAATGATATTGCTCTTTCCACACCCGTTCGGTCCTACAACAACGGTTATTCCATCTTCAAAAATAATTTCCGTCTTTTCAGCAAAAGATTTAAATCCGAATAATTCTAATTTTTTAAGCTTCATAATCGTAACGTAACTTCAAAATATAAAGACAATATACAAAAAGAGGGGTGTTTCGGCTACCTTATTGAAACACCCCTCTTCATTATACATACATTTGGTTCAATACATACATGTAAAATTATTTACATACCATTATTTTCTACGCATATATACTTACCAATTTCTCCATAGTACTAAAAATTCATTATTTCTTTGTTGGTTTCTTTTTTGTGTCCTTCTTGTCTGCTGCTTTTGCTGTCTTTGTCTTTCCTGAAGTACCACACTTTTTCACTGCCATACACAATCACCCCCTTTCTGAAATTATCATAAGAACCAAATGGTATAATAAAATCACCAATTCCGGGCCACTACCTTTCCCTCTTCACCACGAACACAACAGTAATCGACATACTTACCGGCGCTTGTCGCAAAATCTCTCAACGCCTCTATGGGATATGGTGTAGTCTGTAACATCTTTGTATCCAAACAATGGTTTGGTTTAAATGATTGCAATATGTATCTTTCCGCCCCCTTAATGGCTTTAGCAATATCCTCAATATCATCACCGTCCAATTGAGACGGACATACGGTAGTGCGAAACTCATACTCAATACCGCTTTCCATAATAATACAAATGCTTTCTTTAATATCCTCAATGTCACAGGATACACCAGAAATTTGTTCATACTTCTCTTTTTGAAGAGGGGCCTTGATATCCATAGCTACACCATCCAGAAGGCCCTTGTCGATTAAATCCTTAAGTACAAGGGGATTCGTACCATTCGTATCCAGGCGAACCATAATTCCTGTTTCTTTTAATACCTTAATAAGCGCAGCGAGATGCTTATGTGAAGTCGGCTCACCACCAGTAACGACAACGCCATCTACCCATCCCAGGTTTTGCCGTATCTTGTCAACGATAGTATCAACAGGAATGGATTCCAGTTCATCTGGTGTTTGAACCAAATGGGGGGCATGGCAATAATGGCAACGCAAGTTACAGGTTGGTAGAAAAATTATTGAAACAATTCTTCCTTCCCATTCAATGAGACTATTTTCTATAAATCCTTTAATTGGTACAACCATACATTATATTATCTGGTAAATTTGATCTATTTTCGGATTCTTCCACAATACTAATTACTCTGCACCTGGAATTCATCAGGCAGGTTATCAGTTACATTTCACCACAATTGCAACCCTCAGTTAAAGCTTAGCATTTTGTTACGCAAGATTCTGTCAAAACTTCTCTTTCTTTAGGCAATAAATCATCAACCTGATAGTTACCCTTGTGCCTATCTGCCAGTTCGCCGATCTTGGATTTATTCCAGTTATTAATACGGCTAAAATAGCCTACAATTCTTGAAATGCCATATACATTCCTGGAGCCGCAATGCCCACAAATATTAGTAAGCTTTTGGGTAACTTTTTTACAATCATTGCAAATAGTAAATTCAGGAGAAATGGTAACCTGAGCAGCCTGAGTATTCTTAAAGGTCTTTTTAACAAGATTCATAATACTCGACGCTGGTGGTCTCTCTTCACCAACGAATGCATGGATAATAGCGCCTGATTCAATCATGGTGTGGAATTTACTCTGCAGGAATATACGGGTTATCATATCCACGGGGGCATCCGGACGCAGATGTACGCTATTGGTATAATAGAACTCGTCCCTTTCGATGCTTCCCTTTACCATATCTGCCGCTTCGGGATAATTTCTTACATCGACCTTAGCGAGCCTTCTGCTGGCGCTTTCAGCCGGAGATTCCTCTAAAGAGAATTTTAAATTGTGTTTCTTTCCCGCTTCCTTAACACGTGCATACATATGAGAGACCACCCGCAGCCCCTGCCTGATCATGTCATCGCCTTCGTGTAATTCCCTTCCTGTCATAAATTGCAAGCATTCATTTAATCCTAAGATACCCACAATGTATGTCGAAGCTTCCAGATCCACGTAGGGGCGGCCATCCTTGGCTTTCTTACCAATCTCCCAAAGGGGCATTTCCTGACTCTGCATCAGCTTCTTAACAAAATTCTTTTTCTGCAAATGTGCCTTTACGGCAATCTCGATAGCTTTGTCAATCTCTTTATACATCGCATCCCAATTACCTTTACCGGCCCGATAAGAGGCTTGAGGAAGATTAATCGTAATATTTTGAAATCCGCAAAAACGCATACTTTCGGGATGCTGGATCATATAGTTATCATCGATAGTAGTGCGTAGACGGCAGCAAGCAGAGAGGGTGATCTCATCTCTGTCAAAGATGAAGTACGGAACACCATTCTCGCTCGCAATCTGGCATGTATACTCCAAAATCTCGTATTGCTTTGGATCATTAAAGGTATCTT
This sequence comes from Candidatus Jettenia ecosi, assembly GCA_005524015.1. Classification (GTDB taxonomy): domain Bacteria; phylum Planctomycetota; class Brocadiia; order Brocadiales; family Brocadiaceae; genus Jettenia; species Jettenia ecosi. The sequence goes on along the minus strand of SULG01000013.1, from coordinate 48,594 downwards.
CATTAATATGAAAATCACACTTCGGAAAAGCAAAAACATGTCCGTAGCAATCCCCTTCACGCCATACATCCAGCATAGCAAGAGTAAATTGTCTGGCTGTTTCTTCATACTCCCCATACGTTTTGCCGGTAGGTTTTCCACCAGGCCCGATGGCAGGAATATTCCTTAAGTACCTTGGAACACCGGTATGAATATTGAAGTCCAGGAATAAAGTCTGGCCTCCGCGGGAAAAAGCGCTTTGGGAACAACTGAAGATAAGGTGCTGAGCCTCTTGCTTCATCTCTTTATAGCTCATCCCTTCCAGATAAGGGGCATACATAATATTGACATATCCTACTCCGAGAGCGCCGGCGTAGTAAGCCTGCATAGAAGCCAGGAACGTATTCAAATGCCCGGTCAAAGTGCGCGCATGCTTTGCAGGTGCAGATTCGGTATCTAAATTCTGAAGCGTCAGCCCATATTTTTTCAAATATTCCAGAGAGTGAGAGGAGCAATACACCCGTGTTGGATAACCCAGATCGTGAATATGTACCATCCCGTTGAGGTGAGCATCTGCAACGTCCTTTGAAAATACCTCCTGCAGGGCAAATTGTTTTAACGTATTTTCAGCAATTGCGAGGTTAATTGCCTCCGGATTATTTGTTGCGATATTGCTGTTTTCCTTATTTTTTGACATAATTAATTCATCAAGATCGTACTTAGGCATACCAATCACAACTTGTTTTTCGAGTTTCTTATTATATCCTCTTTCAAAGAGCTCATTATCCACGAGTTCTCGTATAAGAGATGTCGAAATACGGTTTAATCCTGAGGAAAAAACTCTCTGTTCTACGGCACCCGCAATTTCACCTGATGCCTCTTCCGACATATCAGCTTCCTTGAACAATGCCTCTGCAATTTTTCTTTTATCCCATGGAAATGTTTCATCCTTTGTTTCTGTATTTACCATCAGAGAGACATCAGTTGTATCAGCCCGCTTCTTACTTTGTTTCCGCACACGAAGGGATTCGCGTACCCTCGCCCTTTTATCACGATAGAGAATATAAGCCTTGGCCGTCTTAGCATGTCCCGTCTCAATAAGCACCTTCTCCACAATATCCTGTATATCTTCAATGCCGGGAGTTTGCCCTGCATATTTCTTTTCCAAAAACATAGTAACAACAACTGCCAGTTCATCAGCTAAGGCACGGTCCTCGCCTCCCACCGCCAATGCGGCCCTAAATATTGCATCAGCAATCTTTTTCTCATTAAAAGATACTAATCTTCCATCACGTTTTACGATATTCTCTATTGTTGCATTCATCCCACTTCCTCCAACCTAATTTTTAACAGATGCGCCTCGTACATTGCCATTTTCATCTTCCTTTTTCTTTTTAACAGTACTCATAAATGGTTTCAATTCGTCTATAAATTCCGAGATATCTTTAAATTCTCTGTATACAGACGCAAATCTCACGTAAGCTACCATATCCAGAATTCTCAATTTTTGCATTACCAGCGACCCTATAAAACTGGTGTCTACTTCCCGGTCAAATTTGTTATAGATCTCCCGCTCAATTTCATTTACAGTATTTTCTAAAGTATCCGTTGATACAGGTCTTTTTTCACATGCCTTCACCAATCCGGAGAGAATCTTTTTGCGATCAAAAACCTCACGCCTTCCATCTTTTTTAACCACTCGCAGCGGATTTTCTTCAATCCGCTCGTATGTTGTATACCGACGCCCACAACTCAAGCACTCTCGTCTCCGCTTAATACTTAATCCATCCAGAGATGTACGAGAATTAATAACCTTGTCGTTATCTACTTTGCAAAATAAACATTGCATATAGCCCTACCATAAAAAATACATGAAATTAAGCTACTTTTAAATCTTATTCGCTTAAAAATATTATATATATTGATAGCTTGATTATATACCATACCACATATAGACAGTCAAGAGGATTCTTAAAAAAAGGAAAAATACTTCTCATTCTCTGTCTTTTTCCCTGAAGTAAATAGTATCTTATAAGGCAATATATTTTGGTGGGGAGATTTTTTATGATGAATACGGGGAAATACTCTTAGGGCAAGATTGTTCGTTTTGCAAATTTCAACAGTCTTTTTCTTCCTATACCTGTTAATCCAGCATTTTACCAGCCATTCAGGAGGACTATTATTAATTGTCAGGGAGAAAAAGGTTTATTTTATAGAACCAGGCAAGATGGGGTAAAGACGCACCATGCATTCTTTCCTCTGTAAAGGGGACATTCTGGTAATCAACAAGCCTGTTCTGTCCGGATTTATCTTATATGCTTCTTTCTGTAGATCGAAGAACTGCATTGGTAATTTTAACTGTGTCAGCCCTTTAAGCCAATTTTTTCATCAATTGCTCTTAACTCGCATAACGAATATCTGTCTCATTGAAGGAATTGCTCAATCGCTTCTCTTACCTCATCCAGATATACATCAGTATCTTTACAATATCCATGAGGCCTTAAATTAGGCACTGCAAATATGGCCTTAGACATAGCGGCCATTAAACCTGTTCTCAGTTCTTTTTCACAGGCAATGGCTATTACTCCATATATATCTTCAGCCATAACCTTTTGGAGAGCAACACGCCCTCCTGTAGCAAGGCATATATTCACCCCATACTTTTCAGAGAATTCTAATAAATCCTTAATCTTACATTTCCCACAACGCTTACATTCGCGCAAGTCATTTTTAACATTTTGCTTACACTGGGAATTCTGGATACAGTGGGGAAATAAAATTAATAAATTTTTTGGAGTACACTTCTTTTTACGAAACTTCAGCATAAGGTTGTTAATAGAAACAACCTTTTTATCAATAAATTCCATAGTACCTGCCTTTAAGTAAGAAGAGTTAAGCTGGTCAAAGAAAAGCTAAATAATTTTTTCTGCAATGAAATGTATTAAGCAAATATATAGGATAGTATAATTAAACGTAAAACTCTTTTAGAACTATGCATGACATATTACCTATGATGTCTTTACTTACTATACACGTGTGTTTATGATACAAACATATCATTAACTGCTATTTTATGGCCGCGCGCATACTCTTGCACATCCATGTCACGTCTACCCTCAGGTTGTAATCGTGTAATACAAAGAGAACCATCCGCGGTAGCTACATGGATTCCACATGAAGCAATCTCAACGAAAGTACCAGGGCTAAGGGATGTTTTGATTTCTGATCCATGATGAATTTGTGTTTTTAAGATAATAATCCTTTTCTTTTCTTGAGAGCTATTTTTCCCATAATAATAGGTATAGGCCCCTGGCGACGGGGTCATGCCGCGTATCCGATTGTAAATTTTTTCCGTTTCCTGAGACCAGGAAATCAGCCCGTCTTCTTTTTTCAATTTAGGGGCAAAACTCACTTTTATCTCATCTTGTTCTGTGTAAGTTGCCTTTCCTGTTTCTATGAGATTGAGCGCTTCAATTAATAATTCTGCACCCATAGAAGCAAGCCTTTTTTCAAGTTCCTCTGCATTTTCATCAGGAAATATTGGTGTTGTCTTTTGAACAATAATATCACCGGCATCCATCTTAACTGTCATAACTACAGCAGTGACACCAGTAATCTTCTCACCGCAAATAATTGCATGATGAATGGGAGCTGCTCCACGAAATTTGGGAAGTAAAGAGGCGTGGATATTAATACATTGATATCTCGGAATCCGGAGGATTGAATGAGATAAAAATTGTCCAAATGCAACAACAACAATACAGTCCGGTGAGAAATATTGAAGCTGTTTCACAACTTCTTCGTTATTGATATTGACAGGTTGTAAAATTTTTAATCCCAATTTAAGCGCTGCCTCCTTTACTGGCGGAGGGCTTGGCATTTTACTTCTCCCTTTTGGTCTATCCGGTTGTGTAACAACTGCAATAATTTTGTGCGCGGACATTGCCAGCGAGCTTAAACTAGGAACTGCAAATTCAGGAGTTCCCACAAAGACCACATTCATTCTTTAATAAACCAACCTGTATTTATGGTTTGTTTTATACTTATTGCAAAATGCTGATTACACAGAAGCTTTGATATCGCTATAGGACCGCTCAAACTCTTTTAATTGTTGGGATATAGATAAATGATTTGCAGGACTTATCTTATCAATAAAAAGGCAGCCATTAAGGTGGTCAATCTCATGCTGCCAGGCACGTGCAGCAAGCCCTTCTGCCTCTATTTCTATTTTTTGTCCTTTAAGATTATAAGCTCGTGCTTTAATCCTTTGAGCTCGAATAACCTTACTCATAATACCCGGTAAACTTAAACAACCTTCTTCTTTACTCAACTCCCCTGTTTCTTCTATAATGGTTGGATTGATAAATACTTTATCCTCACACCTGCTATCATTTACATCGATAATAAAAAGGCGAACAGACCAACCTACCTGTGGAGCAGCCAGTCCAACTCCGTTAGCCTGGCACATTAACTCCATCATCTCTTCCACTTTTTGATATACCTCTTTATTAATTTCTGTTAATGGCTTTGCTTTTTGCCGAAGCACAGGCTCAGGGTAGACAATGATATTCATTTTCCAATTTCTCTTTATGTTTAAATCAAATGTAACAGCAATTACAAATTTTTTGTATCTCTAGCTGTATAATCTTAAATTTTTTCACGAATTTTAAATAATTGTTTATGAAATTATTCTAAATTCACTATAATAAAAAACAATAAGAAATGCAAGCCTCTTTCATTTTCCTATTGACTTTGGACTATAAATTACATAAATTATAAATCGATAATCTTTACGTATCTATTGAACAATGTTAATTTAGTAATTTTTAAGTTTAGGGAGTAATATATAAAATGCCTACAACCGATTCTGCCAAAAAAAGGCTTAAACAAAATAAAAAGCATAATTTGAGAAATAAAACACGTAAATCTGTTTTAAAAACTCAAGTAAAGAAATTTTTAAGTTTGCTAAAAGAAGGAAATGCAGAGACAGCGGCAGCAGAGCTTCGATTAACAGTAAAAAAATTGGACAAAAGCGTTGCAAAAGGAATTTTGCGCAAAAATACTGCTAACAGAAAAAAATCAAAGCTGACAAAAAAGCTTAACCAGATAAAAGCTGCTTCACAACAAAAAGCTTAATCACCCCTGCAGCAGCGCCTTGAGGTGAGCCTCTATGCATAAAGGCAGATCCGACAAATTATAACCACCCTCAAGGCATGATACAAGTCTACCGTTACAATATTTTTGTGCGGTTCTTATAGCAATCTCTGTTAATATCCTAAAATCTTCTCTATCGAGGTTTAATCCTCCGATAGGATCTTTTTTATAGGTATCAAATCCTGCTGAAATAATAATAAATTCAGGAATGAATTGATCTGCATTTTGTTTTATAACATCGGTAAATAATTCAATATACCTCTGAGATGGTATATTCGCTGGAACAGGCACATTTATTGTAAATCCTTCACCATTGTCCCGGCCACTTTCCTCTTTTCTCCCTGAACCAGGATAAAAAGGATCTCGGTGCATAGAAAAATACAAAATTGTTGGATCATTGAAAAATGCATCCTGGGTGCCATTACCGTGATGTACATCCCAATCAATGATAAAGATCCTTTCTAATTTATACCTGGATTGAATATATTTCGCAGCAACAGCTACATTATTAAAGAGGCAAAAGCCCATGCCCCTTGCAGGTGCGGCATGATGTCCTGGTGGACGTATAAGACAAAAGGCATTTTTCTCTTCGCCTTTCATAATAAAATCTATAGCTGCTAATGGCGCTCCTACAGCATGAACAGCAGCATCATATGATGCTGCGGAAATTATAGTATCGCTATCCAATTGGCCACCACCAGTATTTGCAATGTGTTTAATAGTTTGAATATAATTTTCTGTATGGATAAGACCTATTTCTTCTAAAGAAGCAGCGCGAGGTTTTTCTACTCTTAATTGATCCCAAAGTCCGGTTGCTTTAAGGTGCTTTAAAGTATTTTCAAGCCTTTTGGCATTCTCAGGATGCCCATGTCCTGTATCGTGCTTTAAGAAGATATTGTCATACATGAGTATTGTCATATAAATTACCTCATTAGATACTATAAAAAGCAAAGGGCTAAGGCAAGTTTTTCTTGAAATTGATTTACAAATCTGTTATTTTGTTGCATTCAATATTTGCTTAACCTAAGTCCAATTACCTATTTAATATTTATCAAGATGGCAATAAACTGATATTATGAGTATTGTTAGGAGTTTCTAAAATATGAGAAATTTCTTAGTTAATCTTTTCGAGCGATTAGAAACGGGTATTCATAAATCCAACGGAAATGGCAATGGAAAACACCCTATTTCGGAATTACCGAAACATAAATTAATATTTGAAAATACATTTCCTGGTATCCCCGCATCTACTCTATCAACAAAAAATCCGTTAGATAGCGCTATACAAAGATCGCAACAATATATTCTTAGAGAACAAAACAAAACTGATGGACACTGGGTAGGAATCTTGGAGGCGGATACCACCTTAACATCAGATTATATTATGCTGATGCATTTCCTTGATAAAGTAGACCATGAGAAGCAAAAAAAAGCTGCAAGACTAATCCTCGATCATCAACTTCCTGATGGCGGTTGGAATATCTATTATGGAGGACCGAGTGAAATCAGCGCCTCAGTAAAGGCCTATTTTGCGTTAAAATTGGCTGGATATTCTGCCAATGAATCTGTTATGCAAAAAGCCAGAAAATGCATCTTAGATATGGGTGGTATCATGCGGGCTAATTGTTTTACGAAAATTTACCTGGCTATGTTTGGGCAAGTTGATTGGCAGGCAGTGCCGGCAGTTCCCGCCGAAATGATACTATTTCCCCCTGGTTTTTATTTTAGTATTTATGAGATGTCTTATTGGTCGAGATGTATTGTCGTCCCCCTTTCTATTGCTATTGCAAAAAAACCACATATTCCGGTAGGCGATGATTTGCTGAGCGAACTTTATCTCATCCCACGCAATAAAGTGGTTTACCGGATAAAGAGAAATCAATCAGGATGGTGTTGGCATAATTTCTTTATTGATGCCGATAGCGTCTTTAGAAGATACGAACAGCAGCCTATTAAGTTCATCAGGCAGATAGCCCTGAAAAAGGCGGAAAAATGGATGCTGGATCATATGGATAATTCTGGCGGGTTAGGAGCTATATGGCCGGGAATTATCAATTCTATTTTTGCGATGAAATGTCTTAACTATCCGGAAGATCACCCCGCATTGCTAAGTCAATTGAAAGAGGTGGAGAATCTGATTATTTATGAAGCAGACAGGCTTTATTTGCAACCATGTGTATCACCTGTTTGGGATACAGCGTGGGCGATTATAGCACTTCACGAGTCAGGAATTCCCAACACCCATCCATCACTACAAAAAGCAGGGCAGTGGCTCCTGAGTAAAGAAGTCAGAAATTTCGGAGATTGGACTTTAAAGTGCAAGGTAGAAGAGCCGAGTGGCTGGTACTTCCAATATGCAAACGAATTTTATCCCGATACAGATGATAGCGCCGCTGTACTTATGGCATTGCAACGGGTATCATTACCGGAAAGTGCGCATAAGGAAAGAACCTTTTTACGGGGATTAAAGTGGCTTCAGGCTATGCAATGTGATGATGGCGGATGGGGAGCATTTGACCGTAATAACAATAAGGCGATTTTAAATCATATACCTTTTGCTGATTTCAATGCATTATTAGATCCAAGCACCAGTGATGTAACAGGCCGATGTCTGGAATTTTTAGGCCGGGTAGGATTTAGTAACACCTACACCAATATTCGATCAGCCATAGAATTTCTTCGAAAAGAGCAAGAAAAAGACGGGTCATGGTTTGGGCGTTGGGGCGCAAACTATATCTACGGCACATGGTCTGTACTTTCCGGACTCTCAACCGCCGGTGAGGATATGGACAAACCCTACATCAAAAAGGCTGTTGAGTGGCTGAGAAAATCTCAAAACTCAGACGGGGGGTGGGGCGAAACTATAAAATCGTACGATGACCCATCCCTTAAGGCAATTGGTAAGAGTACACCATCACAGACGGCATGGGCATTATTAGCGTTCTTTGCAGCCAATGAGATAAAATCAGATGCCGTAGAAAGGGGAATAAAATTTCTTTTAAACGGGCAGAAAGAGGACGGAAGTTGGGATGAGAACGAATTTACAGCAACAGGTTTTCCAAAAGTTTTTTACTTAAAATATCATATGTATCGGAACTATTTTCCTTTATTAGCATTAAGCAGATATCGAAATCTTATCCAAAAATCATAGCACAGAAAATATACAACAATTAAGTAGGGCAAAGGGCTTTAGCCTTGCACATGTGTAGCCCGGGGGCAAAAGTGCAAACCTAAACAGGTTGTCCGAGAATTCATTGGCAACCTTAAACATATACTGTTTATTGTCTAATATTAATACAATCGGTCAATATATAGTATAGCATCTAGTGCTCAAAGTAATTCTCGGACAGCCTGTAAAGGTTTGCCCTGCGTATGATTAAAATAGAGGTATATTCTCATACAAACTACGGTTATTCTGAGCCGTGAAATGATACAGAGTCCCAACGCTAAAATTCCTGTTTCTAGCGAAAGCTCCATTTAGTCATTTCTATAATATCAGACAATCGCTTTCCACTTTCTAATACCACGGTAGGCTCAAAACCGCAATGCATCATACAATTCTTACAGCGCGGGTCAGCTCCCTCCTGATATTTTTTCCAATCCGTATGTTTCATATATTCATTGAAAGTTTTATAATGAGTATCGGTAATAAGGTAGCAAGGACTTTTCCAGCCTAAATAATTTCTCGTTGGATTTCCCCAGGGCGTACACTTCAGAGATCTTTCACCCTTTAAAAATTTTAAATACAGAGGCGAATTTAATACCTTATATTTCTTTGAAATTCTGTAAATAAACCCAAATTTTTCCTGCACTTCTTTTCGGCAAAGAAATATCTCGTTCTCATTATGCTCAAAACTAAAACCAGGGGAGACCAGCATACCATCCACTCCTAATCCTTGTAAGAATGAAAATAACTCTTTAATCTCATCTTTACTGGTATTTTTATAAATAGTGGTATTTGTGCAAACCTTAAATCCTGCCTGTTTTGCTTCCCGGATAGCGCTCGTTGCCCGTTTAAAAACTCCTTTTCCGGCAATAGCATCATGCGTGTCAGCAAGGCCGTCGATATGGACATTGATATTAAAATATTTATTTGGCTTTAGTTTTTTTATAGCATCTTCTAATAAAATTCCGTTGGTACATAAATAAATATGCCGTTTTTTATTCAAAATACTGCTGATAATCTTATCAATTTCCGGATGCATGAGAGGCTCTCCCCCGGTAATGGAAACAACAGGCGCCGGACATTCGTTCACCGCCTCAATACATTCCTCGGCACTTAACATTTCCCGCATCGTTTCCTTGTATTCCCGTATACGGCCACAACCTTCACAAGCAAGGTTACAGAGATGGGTAACCTCCAGCATCAATACCAGAGGGAATTTTTTCCTGAATAAGAATTTATTCTTAATTAAATATCTTGCCAATGAAGAACTTAATGATAGTGATACCCTCATGACGGATAGAACTCCATTTATGTAAAGAAGAACTAGTGATCCAAATTAACGAATTACAAGTATATGATGCTATACCAATTATAGAGTGCAGTCAAGGATTATTTAAAGTGCAGTTTCCAGCAAATTTTATATAATTTTTTATAATTGTATTGAAAATTGTAATTAAATTTGATTCCATTTACTATTCATTTCTTAATTACATGAGAAAATCTATGATAGCTATATTTTTTGCATTAAGCCAGGAAATATCATCCTTAAAATCACAGGTAAATATTTTAAAAAAGATTCGGCATGCCAATGCAGTATTCTATCAGTCAGAATTTTGTGGTTTTCCAATAACTCTCGTTCAGACAGGTATAGGAAAAAACGCATCAGAATCCGTCCAACATTTATCAAAATATTTTAGAATACAGTTAATGGTCTCGTCTGGTTTTGCAGGTAGTGTAAATTCCCAAGTTAATGTTGGAGATTTAGTTATAGGAAAACAGGTCCTTTATTCGCTCCAGGAATCAATGGAAGGAGAAATTCATATTGATTCGATATTTCCTGGCGATGCTCCGGTTGTAGATCTGGCTGTTAAATTATGCAATAACGATGCCTTTAAATCACATTGCGGAGATATCTTAACCGTTAACAAAATAATCCGTCAATCTGCGCTTAAGAAGCACATCGGAAACCAAACTTCTGCAATAGCCGTTGATATGGAGTCATTCGCTATAGCAGAACGAGCTAATGCTATGGGAATTCCCTTTGTTATTATACGGTCTATCTCTGATGGATTAGAGGATGATATGGAAATAGATGAAAATATGGTGACTAAGGGTGGAAATGTTAATATACCAGCCACAGCACGCCATTTATTCAATAAACCTCATCATATCCCTTACCTTAACAGGCTCCGTAAGCAAACAAAATTAGCTACAAACACTTTATCAGTATTCTTCCCAAATTTTATTACACAAGTGTATAACTCTTTGCTAACATGAAATTATATAAAGGTGAATAATGTCACATAAGAAAATTGGTATTGTAATGGGTAGCGACTCAGACCTTACCATAATGAGAGAAGCTATAAATATCCTAAAGGAATTTGAGATAGATTTTGATGTAAACATCATATCTGCACACCGTTCTCCGGAAAGAGCTCATGCTTATTCAACAGAGGCAGAAAAGAACTATGAAATAATTATTGCAGGCGCAGGCGGAGCCGCACACCTGGCAGGAGTTATTGCAAGTCTAACCCCGGTCCCTGTTATTGGCGTCCCTATGCTAACTTCTGGACTTGGCGGATTAGACTCGCTTCTTTCCATGGTACAAATGCCGTCAGGTGTCCCCGTGCCTACCATGGGTATTGGAAAGTCCGGAGCTATCAACGCTGCGCTATTAGCAGTACAGATACTCAGCATATCAAATGAACAATTAAGGCAAAAAATGGTTCTTTATAAAAAAAATTTATCAGATGAAGTAGCAAGAAAAGATAAAAAAACAAGAGAAGAATTTGGATTATTATAGACCTGCGGAGATTGCAATTGTATAAAGAGAAAAGCACAAACTACCAGGAGTGTAAAATGAGAGAAGTATTTCCAAAGTTTTCCTTCAAAAGCTCTCGTAGATAAGTTTTTGATAATACTCAATATGAAACAAGGGAGATGAAATGCCGTTACCAACTATCGAATGGGAAGGGGATATCAAAGGTCGTATCCGGCTTATTGATCAAACCCTGTTACCAAATGAATTGAAATTCGTTTATTGTGAGGATATAAAAAGCATTTGGCATGCGATTAAAACCCTTATGGTAAGGGGCGCGCCAGCTATTGGTATCGCTGGCGCTATGGGGGTTATTTTAGGTATTAAAGATATACATGCAAAGGATATGGATACGTTCTTAAAAGAACTCAGGCAGGTCGTTACCTACTTAGGTTCATCACGCCCCACAGCGGTTAACCTCTTCTGGGGACTTACCCGTATGGAACGTATCGCACAGGAAAACAAGAAAAGGTCTGTCCATGAAATAAAAGAAGCGCTCTTACAAGAAGCGCTCAAGATACAAAATGAAGACAAGATAATTTGCAGGCAAATCGGAGAAAATGGCGCCGGATTTATGAAAGACGGAAATGGTATCCTGACACATTGTAATGCAGGCGGCTTAGCAACTGCGGATTATGGGACTGCGTTAGCCGTTCTATTTCGTGCCAAAGAACAAGGAAAACGTATTCATGTCTATGCGGATGAAACCCGTCCCCTGCTACAGGGATCAAGATTAACGGCCTGGGAGCTTATGCAGGCAGGAATAGCCGTTACCCTGATTTGTGATAATATGGCAGCGCATGTGATGAAACAGGGAAAAGTACATGGTGTAATTGTTGGAGCCGACCGAATAGCCGCCAACGGCGATACCGCAAATAAAATTGGCACTTATGGAGTTTCCATCCTGGCAAAAGAACATGGAATCCCCTTTTACGTTGCAGCGCCTGTTTCAACATTCGATTTGAGCATAAAATCAGGAAATGATATCCCCATTGAAGAGCGTTCCCCTGAAGAAATTACCAACGGATTTGGCAGGAGGACTGCGCCTGAAGGGGTTGCCGTATTTAACCCCGCATTTGATGTCACCCCTGCAAAAAACATCACCGCTATTATTACTGAAAAAGGGGTGATTCATAAGCCTTCTCATGAAAGTATACAGCACCTGCTAGGAAAACATACTTCGTGAAAATGAAAATCCTTCTATAACATAAATTTAGCCAAATGTGGGTAAAAACTTACCAAAAAAGCTTTACAGGGATAACACTATAAATAAATGGAGGAGGTTTTATATGCACATTCACGGGCGTATTTTACAGGCATTATTAACAGGTAGCATACTCTCATTTTTCCTCGTCGGTTGCGGTAGTGATCGTGTTAATATAGAATTTAAAACCTCTCCTGGTATCTACGTCGATGACTCAAAAACAGATCCCGATAAGTTAAATAAAGAACTTGAATACGATCTCAGAGAAGCAGAGAAAAAACGAAGGCAAAAGGAACGTGAGGCGGCAGATAAGGCTAAGGAAGAGTCTGAAAAAAAGGCCAAGATGGAACAAAATACACAAGAGCAAATACCTGAGGAAGAAACGACTCAATTAAATGAAGATGATCAGCCAATGCCGCAATAATAACTTAACAGAAGTTCTGGTGTATACGGGTATCTTGTTAAAGTAATTGATAATAATAATGGTTCAATCTTCCTTATCTAAAATTCTCACCATAGCCGGTTCCGATACAGGAGGTGGCGCAGGAATACAGGCAGATATGAAAACTATCACAGCATTGGGAGGATATGCAACTACTGTCATTACTGCATTAACTGCCCAAAATAGCCTTGGTGTTCATTCTATCTTTGAAATACCAGTATTTTTTATAGGACAACAAATAGATGCGGTTATGATGGATATAGGTGCGGACGCTATCAAAACGGGAATGCTTATGAGTAAAGATACCGTGGAAATGGTTAGTTCAAAAATAAAAGAGTATAACACCAAACGTGTCGTCGTAGACCCTGTCATGCTTTCCAAAAATGGAAAGCAATTGTTATCTCCTGATGCCACACACGTCCTCACATCACAATTGTTTCCATTATCCCTCATAGTAACGCCAAATATTCCGGAAGCAGAATATATCTCCGGATTAAAGATAAGGAATTTTTTTCATGCAGAAGAAGCTGCCCGACGTATTCATCAATCAGGTCCTCTCTCTATACTTATAAAAGGCGGACATGCAGAAAGATCATGGGATAATGGAAAATATAAGGATAAAGTCGTTGATATTTTATACGATGGAAAATCTTTTGAGTATATTGAGGATGAATATATACCAACAAAAAATATCCACGGTACAGGATGCGCTTATGCCTCGGCAATAGCTACTTACCTGGCAAAGGGAAGCAGCTTAATAGATGCTGTTACTCAGGCAAAAAAATTTATTACCGCAGCCATTAAAAAATCATTGAATCCTGGCAAAGGGTATGGGACATTGAACCAACTTGGAGCAGTACAATTCCCTTGAATTACCCATGTTCGATTGGTATAATTTTACTTCTATACTTAGGATATTTTTATAAAATCTATTTTTTACGTGTTTTGGAGTATTCATCCTCAGCATTTCTATGGTAAATTGACTTATTTGCGGCTTACCGCAATATGCACTTGTTTTGTATTGAGGATTTACTAATATGCAACAAGTTGCTGCATTAGAATCTAGCGTACTGGTATTAAATAAGTTTTTCATGGCTCTGCATGTAGTTTCAGCAAAGAGGGCATTTGCTTTACTATGCAAAGAGACAGCAGAAGTTGTTTCCATAGATGAGGGAAAATTCAGTTCCTATAATTTTGAAAATTGGAAAGACGTCTCTCTTTACAAAGCAAAATCAGGTTTACCGGAAGAGGATGATGCAAGTTGGATCAGAACTGTTTCTTTTGAAATTGAGGTACCAAAAATTATCCGCCTTTTATTTTATGATAAACTTCCTCAATCCAATGTAAAATTCAACAGGCGTAATATATTTGCCCGGGACGAGAATAAATGTCAATACTGCGGTCAACGATTTCCAACCTCTGAACTTAGTTTGGATCATATTGTACCAAAGACATATTATGGAAAAACTACCTGGACAAATATTGTATGTGCCTGTACGGAATGTAACAAAAAGAAAGGCGGCAGAACCCCTGAGCAGGCAGGAATGAGGTTAACACGAAAACCTGTTAAACCGAAGCATAGTCCAATACTCAGTTTGAAACTTCGTTCTGATAAATATCGCTCATGGAAACAATTTTTAGATGAGGCGTATTGGTCAGTTCCATTGAAATAAATCCTGTATTTGATACATTCAGAATTTAAAAATTTTTTCTTTTATACCATTTGTTTATTTCTCTTTTTAGAGAATATTATGTAAAAATTGTGGTAGAGGGAAGTCCCGATATTCATTTCAGAATAATTCGGAATGGGCTCTACCTACTCTCAAAAATATACGGGTTTGTAGTTAAAACTCGTATTTTTTTTTATACGGAAGGTATCTTCAAAAGCATACGCCTCCCTATCCCTGTAATTAGTGTGGGAAATATTACTACAGGGGGAACTGGCAAAACACCAACCGTTGAATACATCTCAAGATATTTACAAGAAAGAAACAAAAGAGTTGTTATTCTCAGCAGGGGTTATGCGGCTAGCTTACAGCAAGAATACAATTTTCCGGCCAACAAAGCTTGTAATGATGAGTATCTTTTACTGAAAGAAAATATCCCTGATATTCCAAACTTATTGAGTAAAGATAGGGTTAAAAGCGGGTTAGAGGCTATCAGTCGTTTTAATGCTGAATGTGTATTATTGGACGATGGATTTCAGCATCTTCGCCTTGCAAGAGACCTAAATATTGTAATTATTGATACCCTGAATCCCTTTGGGTATGAACACATGGTCCCGCGCGGGATGTTGCGGGAGCCGCTTAAGGAACTAAGAAGGGCCGATATGATCATTCTTACCCATGCAGATCAATGCGCCCCTGATAAAATCAGGTTTATTGTTGATCGTTTGCATGAATTTGCGGGATATATTCCTGTAATAGAGGCAATTCACAAACCTACGTATTTAGAATCGGTAAAAGATGCCAAACTATTAGATATTAATTATTTAAAGGGTAAAAGAGTCTTTGCGTTTTGTGCCATAGGTAATCCGCTATCATTCAGAAAGAGTATCGAAGGGTTAGGGGCTGAACTGCTTGGCCTTCGTATATTTCCAGATCACCACCACTATACCTCTTCTGAACTTATAGCATTAAATAAAGAAATGGGCGGTATAAAACCAGACGCAATTATTATTACCCAAAAAGATAAAGTAAAAATGCGGGATAACTCTGATATATGGGATTTCCCATTGTGGACGTTAAAGATGGAAATATGTATTGTAAAAGGTTATGAGATTTTTGAAAATAAGATCAACGCTATTTTGAATTGAAAGGAAAAATAAAATGGCTCATAAAATTACCGATGATTGTATAAATTGTGGAGCATGCGAGAGCGAATGCCCTGTAAATGCTATAACAGAATCAGGGGATAAGAGGATAATTGATGCAGATACCTGTACTGATTGTGGCAGTTGTATATCCGTATGTCCTGTTGAAGCAATTCTTATTCCTTAACAATAAGGAGGCGGATTCTTCTTTATCAAAGAATCCCTAAGATGTGAAAATTCTGGTGTCGATAAAAGTTAATCTGTTAGCTTCAAGGAAGGAACAGAGCTGGTGAAACAGCGTGAACAAAAGCGTTCTTCGTTTAAACCTTTAGACTTAAGTAAGATTAAGACATATTCAATAAAAGAACGAAAGAATCTTTCAAGTATCAATGTATTTTCCAAGCCTGTTTTACCTTCAGATGGAATACATGCCTTTTTCAAATCCCTACCAGAGATTTTAGCGTCAGCAAACCTTCGGAAAATAATTCATGCGATAGTCCAGGCATACCAGAATGAGCATCATGTAGTAATGGCCATTGGCGCACATGTCATAAAATGTGGCTTATCACCATTAATTATAGATCTCATGAAACGAAATGTGGTAACAGCTCTTGCCATGAACGGCGCTGCCGCGATTCACGATTACGAAATCTCACTCATCGGAGCAACTTCTGAAGACGTAGCAGCAAGCTTAAAAGACGGTAGTTTTGGTATGGCAAAAGAAACAGCCGGAGCGTTTCAAATTGCATCCGCAAAAGGTATAACAGAAAACATAGGACTTGGACGGGCGCTGGGAAATAGAATACATGAAGAAAAAAACGAGTATAATGATCTTAGTTTGTTGGCATGGGGTGCACGATTGAATATCCCCATTACCGTCCATGTTGCATTAGGAACAGATACCATCCACATGCACCCGAATATTTCCGGAAAAGACTTAGGAGAATCAAGCCACATTGATTTTAAAATCCTCGCTTCTGTCGTTTCGGAATTAGAAGGAGGGGTATGGTTAAATATAGGTTCTGCAGTTATTATGCCCGAAGTCTTTCTCAAAGCAATTTGTATTGCGAGAAACCTGGGTTATAAGATTGAAAATTTTACAACCGTAAACATGGACATGATTCAACATTATAGACCAAGAACAAATGTCTTAAAAAGACCCACTCAGTATGGATACGAGATCACAGGTCACCATGAGATTATGTTACCACTATTGAGAATGGGTATTCTCTCACAACTTGGTACAGGAGATGAGTAAAGCAAAAGTCCTTTTACAAATATATCAAAAGATGTTTGATACTTTAGGCCCACAATACTGGTGGCCCGGAGAAACTCCCTTTGAGATTATTGTTGGCGCTATACTAACACAAAACACCAGCTGGTCTAATGTTGAAAAGGCTATCAGGAACCTCAAGAATACCGGGAAGCTCACTCCAGAAGCAATACATGAGTTGAATGTAATAGAGTTATCGCAGCTTATACGTCCCTCTGGCTTTTTTAATGTCAAGGCAAGGCGTATAAAAACGTTCATGGAGTGGTTATTCTCAAACTACGGAGGTAGCCTATCAAGGTTGTTTGCTCAGGATTTGCAAACACTTCGAAGTGAATTACTCGCCGTGAAAGGTATCGGACCAGAAACAGCAGATTCTGTTCTGTTATATGCAGGAAATCTGCCCACATTCGTTGTGGATACCTACACCCATAGAATTTTTTCACGGCATGGATTTATTCCTGAAGAGAGTTCCTATGATGAGATTAAATCTTTTTTTGAGGAAAATCTGCCAAAAGATGTAAAATTATTTAACGAATACCATGCCTTATTAGTAAATATAGGAAAGATGTTTTGTAAGCCCAAGAAGTTCTGCGAACAGTGTCCTTTAAAAGAATTTTTATAAGATATCTCTATTAGAGATAATGCGAGGCATGGCAAGATTATTTATGGAGCAAATAAAATGATAAGTAATGAGGTGTTGATAAAAGGCGGTCATGTTGTAGACCCTGCAACAGGGATTGATGGTCGTGCAGACATCTTTATCAAGGATGGTAAGATTAAAGCGATTTCAAGCGATATTAAGGTAAATAACGATGTTACCGTTATCGACGCAACTCTTAAATATGTAGTTCCTGGCCTGATCGATTGCCATACTCATCTTCGCGAGCCTGGCTTAGAGTATAAAGAGACCATTGAAACAGGTTCCCGGGCTGCCGCAAAGGGTGGTTATACAACTCTGATATGCGAACCAAACACAATTCCCCCTATTGATTCAATAGAAATGGTAGACTCCTTAATGGAAAAGGTTTGTCAAAAGAGTGTAGTCAATATCTATACAAAGGCGTGTATTACAAAGGGATTATTAGGAGAAGAACTAACGGATATTGAAACACTATCGAGGGATAAACGCGTTAGAGCCTTGTCTGATGACGGCAATCCGGTATTTTACGAAACATTAATGAAAAAAGCTTGCGAATTGGCTGCGCAAAACAACATTGTTATAAGTCCTCATTGTGAGGATTCTCAAATTTCTCTCGATAAAGCAAAAGAGAATCACAACGTGGCATCTTTTCCAGGTAAGCCGTTTTGCCATGAAACTGATTTCATTATCCGTGAGATTAAATGTACCGAACAAGCGAAAGGATGGCTACACATCTCACATGTTAGTTTAAAAAGTTCTCTGGAGGTTATTCAGCAGGCCAAAGAAAGAAATCTTGCAAGGATAACGTGCGAAGTCACCCCCCATCATTTACTATTAGACGAAAATTTTAAAAATATGAATGGGAATGTGCCCAAAACCAATCCCCCTTTACGCTCACAGGAAGATGTAGAAGCGATTCAAAACGGCGTGTCGAATAATAATGTAGTCGATGTCATTGCTACAGATCATGCTCCACATACCCATAAGGATATCAAAAATGGCGCATCTGGTATTGTAGGACTTGAAACTGCACTGGGTGTTATTCTTACGAAACTTGTACATCCCGGTATTTTATCAATGAAAAAAGTTATTCAAAAAATGTCTACCAACCCTGCTCAAATATTTAAGATTCATGGGGGTAGTTTAGCAGTTGGTATGCCTGCCGATATTACTATTATTGATCTGAATAAGGAATGGATCGTAGATGTCGAAAAATTTGAATCAAAAGCAAGAAACTGTCCTTTCAACGGCTGGATGTTAAAAGGCAAAGTAGTAACCACTCTCATTGGGGGAAAAGTAGTTTTTGATAATTGCTCAATTTTATGTTAATTATTATTGATGGCTATAATCTCATATTTACAGTGCCAGAATTGGAGAAGTACGTAGAAGGAAACCATATAGAACCGGTTCGTAACTATGTAATTTCGTTGCTCTCGAAGTACAAAGAAAAAAAACATTATGAAATAATTATCGTGTTTGATGGTAATTGTACTGAAGTTATCTTACCAAAAAAGCAAACATACTCCGGCATTACCGTAGTTTATTCAAAATCTGGTATTAATGCCGATACCGAAATAAAAAATATTACAAGCCTGTGCCAAAATCCCAAAGATGTTCGTATTGTTACGTATGATAACGATATAAAAAGACATGTCAAAAAATGTGGTTGTCAGATTATTGAACCAAAAATATTCTATAAAGAAATTCTAGAAATTATAAATAAAACCAAAAAACCAGGATGTGATGAATATGAAGATAAACAAAACGGTTTATCAGAAAAAGATTCAAAATACTGGAAGAATATTTTTAAAGATATTTCTACAGAAGAACTAAAACTAAATATCAAGAAGGCAGATATACCAAAGATAAAGAATAAAAAAGGGAACCTCCCTTGTAGTACAGGTGAACCACTGTATAAGCACCAGGGGCCCTCTCCCGATGAGACTCACTATTGGCTTCGTGTATTTAAAGGAATAGAAAAGGATGAGCATAAAGATTAAAATACCCTGGATTTTTAGATGCATATTGGCCTTAGCTTATGCTTATTGTATATATCTTGCATCTTCCGAAGATACCTCTTCTGTTTCCCTTCCGCCTTATACCGATAAGCTCATTCATTTTGTAGAATTTGGTTTATTATGCTTTATGCTATGCTGGTTATTTTCCTCTGTTTTCACGGGAACTAAGATGATATATAAGACTATCCTGGCAATTGGCATCACCTCTCTTTATGGTATGTCAGATGAATTCCATCAATACTTTACTCCCCACCGTTCTGTAACTATCTCTGATTGGTTAGCAGACACAGCCGGCGCCATCACAGCTGGTCTTTTATGGCAATTGCTAGCGCTTAGACGGCAAACGAAAGAGAAATTGCTAACCGCTAAAAGAGACTCAAATCCAGACAGGAAAAGAATAAACACCTGAATTAAGGAAATGCCCTTTTCCTGTTATCAATAAAATATAATACTTTCCCCAACCTCTTTTCCTATTGTCGTTTAACTGATATAATTGTTTTATTATGACTCTATTAGACATTAAACCTTATCCTTGTTTAAGATCCTCACAAGATATCAAAAGGTGGTATGAGGAAAACTATCATTTACTCTCACTCGGTGGGCTCTGGTTAAAAGGTGGAGAACCTAATACCATGGATGCTGCCTTGTTTACTCAGGCAACACTAAGATTTCTCGTCTGCAGATTATCAACCTATCGTGATGTATCTGTCTCTATCTCTCATTCCCTGATAGCTCAAATTGCCCAGGAGGTTAAAGGGATTTTTGTAGATTTTGCCTTCCTTCCACCACCAAAGGATATGGAGATAATGAATGCTTCAAAAATCCCGCTTTGGTTAGGCACAACTACCAAAGAACCGGCCTGTGCATTTGATGTACTCGGTATCAGTAATTCATTTGTACTCGAGCTATTGAATTTGCCAGGACTCTTACATTTTTCAGGTATCCCAATCTTCAAAAACGATCGCATGATCCGGCCTGATATCCCACTCATTATCCTTGGTGGCGCCAACGCAGCAGTTACATCAGTGTTACATGGACCCATAAAGGATCAGGGATTTGAAAATAATTATGGACTTGTAGATGCAGTCATTATTGGTGAAGGGGAACATGCCATAAAACAATTTTTGGAGATAGTAAAAGAAGGAAAGTCCCTGGGTTTGAGTAAAACAGAAATTCTGAATTCCTGCCATGGAAAGGTAGATGGATTCTACGAACCAGATAAATACGAACATCAATATACGATGATTGGACAAAATTATTCAGAACAAGGGCTAGTAGAAAAACCTTTCCCTTCATCCTCTCTTTGCGAAAAGGAGACAAAAATCCCCCTTTCGAATGAAAAAGGTTTAGTAGGAATCGTACCGAGAGAGCCGTATGTCTCATATCCTGTAAAAGGCGCAATTGTATATAACCTTGATCAGATAAAAACGATGGAATCATGCCCTCTATGGTATGATCCGGAAAGTTTGGGCACGGGAAGCCTGCAAATTAGTAACGGATGCCCATGCTTTTGTGCCTTTTGCGCTGAAAGTTGGGAGAGAAAACCATATCGCGAACGATCTCTACCAAAACTTTTAGAAGGATTGCGGTCTGCAAAAGCACATCAAGGACTCGATACCGTTAACCTCCTGAGCTTTAATTTTAATACCCATGAAGAATTGTATCCCATGATTTTGTCTTTTTATGAGGAAACAGCCAATATTAGCCTGAAAAGCCAACGATTCGATTTGCTATCCACAGATCGCTTCCTTGTAGAGGTGTTACAGATAATTGGAAAGACAACGGTTAGCTGCGGAATGGAAGGTATCAGCGAACGATTACGGCGCTATCTGCACAAGAACCTTACCGAGGAACAAGTCTACAAGGCATGTGAATTCTTATTTGAGAGAGGCATCAGAGAACTAAAGATTTTTTTGATTAGTACCGGACTGGAACAAGAGGAAGATTTCTCAGAGTTTGGAAGATTTGTAAAACGCCTGGCAGATTTAAAGAGCATGTGTAGCAGTAATGTGCGCATTATTTTCAGCCTAACCCCTCTGTATTATTCACCCCATACCCCTTTAGAATTTCATACGTGCATAACAGTTCTTGAAGATACAAAGAAGATACGAAAAAAGGTTGAACATATATGCAAGCTACATGGCATGGAATTCCGGGAAAGCGCTTCACATGAGGAATCATGGCTTACACAATTACTAGCTATGGGCGACAGACGATTAACACCAGCCCTTGTCCGTTCATCGATTATGGACGGTTTCACCTATTATAACAACATACCAAATCAAATAATCAAAACCTGGCGTACTTATTTAACAGAATTGGGATTATCAGAAGGACATTACTTTCGCGCAAAGGGAAAGGACCACATCTTTCCCTGGGATGATATAGACTTGGGCATCTCAAAGAAATTTTTATGGGAAGAATATGAACGCTCAATCCACTTTACAGAACGTGACTATTGCCTGGGCCGTCCTCAGGTGGAGGCGCAATGCCTTGGCTGTAGCGCTTGCCCAACCGGCGCACAGATAAAAAAGATTACCGGCCATAAAGCTTCTCAACCTTTTCTTTTAGAAGAACTTCACCGAATTTCAGAAAACAAACGGAACAGAATCATAGTGCGATTAATTGCTGGGATAGAACCATCCATGCGATTGGTTTCAAAAAGATTTATCGGAATAGCTGTTGCTCGTGCACTTATGCTTGCAATACCTGACATTGTACCGTATTATCATTCACTATCCGGGCATTTGAGAGATTTCGACGGAGATAAAGCGACTACAGATTTTACGTATGGCATCAATGTCTACGACCTTGCGTTTCTCTCAAAAGAGAGAATAGGAGAATTATTAAACCATGAGTCGCTCTCTCAAAAACTTGCTGATATACAACAACATTGTCGCGGGTTCAGAATAAAAGAATTTGCTCTCAATCCCGGGGATATTCTGGATGTAAAATACATCCTTTATAGGGTGCATTGGAACACAGATTTTACACGATCTTTTATAGAACAAAAAATGGGAGAATATCTTCATGCTCATTATGTTAAGCACACATTACTAAAAAAGAAAGATCGTACAATATTCAAAGTAGATGCAAAAAACAAAAAAAGTGCCGTAGTGCTTCATACAGAAATTAATACAACAAACCCGTTAGAGAAATTAGATGCGGAGTTTTCTGTTTTCATGATTGTAGCGAAACGCTTCGATATCCAAACATTTCTGGAGACTTTCTATGGATTTGAAAGAAGGCGAGAGCTTATTCGTACAAAGATAGAAGCTTTAGGATACTATGGAAAATATCCTGACTTACAAAAGAGTATACGATGCATATCATGTGGTGATTACATTCAGGAAACATTTCTTGCAGGACAGCCGTTTATAGAACGTCACTGCCTCATGTGCAGTATAAAATCAGAATACATATCCCAATACCAGCAGAAGTTACGGTAGTTATAAATCCTACCTTGAAAAAATCCCAAAATCCGATATGAACATATTCCTTCGAGAGCTCTAAGACAATCATATTAGCCACAGAGCCGACTATCGTTAAATTACCGGCAAAGGTACTGCTCATGGCCAGTACATACCACATACTCTTTGGGTCAATAAGCTTATCAATCCACGTTGCTGATAATAATACAAAAGGCACATTTGACACAAGGTTGGAAGCAACGATTGAGAAAATACTGAAGTGAACGATTTGACCCGATACTGTATCTCCCAGATAAGGTGTAACGGCATTGTGTGTCAGCGCTAAAAGGCCAGCCTTGTTAATACCACCTATAACAATAAACAATCCACAGAAAAATAATAATAACGTCCAATCAACCTTTTCCATGGCGTGTTGAGGTTTCATCCTTGACAGGACAATTAAGGCGAGTCCGCCCGTTATTGCAGAAAGGGGAAGGTTACCGGTAAAAATGAACCCTAAAAAGATAAAGAAAAGCGCCAGGAGAGAATGTATGGTAAGTCTTACATCAAGTTCGGGCTTTACCAGTACAATCGAATCCAATTTTTTAAAGTTAATATCCTTTCTGAATACTGCATAAATGATCAGCACATTAGCAATAAGGCTTACTATCCCTATAGGCAGAAGATGTAAGGTAAACGCTCCATAAGGTATATGCGAAAAAACACCTATTAACATATTTTGCGGGTTACCGGTCAGAGTAACCACACTTCCAATGTTAGATGAAGTAGCCAGCGCTATGAGGTAGGGAATGGGATTAAGCCTTATTTGATGTAAAGCAAGGACCAAAAGAGGAGTAAACATCAAACAAATAGTATCATTGACAAAGAGAGCGGATAGAATACCGCTGGAAAAGGATACGAAACAGAGCAAAAGGAAAGAATTTCTCGCATGAGTAACCAGCAAATAAGAAAGATAATCCAAACAATTAGCCATCTTAAGATAGGCAATAAGCAGCATCATGCCAAGTAAGAGCAAAATAGTATTGAAATCGATAGCCCGATATGCCTCATCCAATGTTAACACACCAGTTAATACCATCAATACAGCACCGAGCAATGCGCCCGAAGGTCTGTCCAGCGTATGCCATTTCATCTTCTGGGCAGAGATGATACTATAGGTAAGCGCAAAAATAAGTAACGATTTAATAAGCAATTTTTCTAATCTCTTTTACTCGCCTTAACAGGATTGTAGATACTATAATTCTTAAACAGGATGAAATAACAAAGAGTGTCAGTAATTGATGACCAAACAGAGGCGGTATGTGAGTAGCGAGAAATCCACCTAAAAGAGTACCAACACAAACCGCAAGACCATTAAACGTGTTAAAGTAGGAAATAACGCGAGTTCGTTTTTCAGGGATTGCAGAATCATATA
This sequence comes from Candidatus Jettenia ecosi, assembly GCA_005524015.1. Taxonomy (GTDB): domain Bacteria; phylum Planctomycetota; class Brocadiia; order Brocadiales; family Brocadiaceae; genus Jettenia; species Jettenia ecosi. Next base: position 24,243 of record SULG01000013.1, on the reverse strand, counting down.
TAAAATTAGAAGAACAAAGATTGAACCCAGCCCAGAATATGCCTGCCAGGGTCTGAATACCTATCAAAAAATATATATTTCTCGAAAAAATCCACATGGCTGGCAGGACAGATACAACCAGACTGCATATTCTTATAATTTTTCGATTTCCGAATGCATCAGCACGACGGCCCCAGTAACTCACAGCCAAAATACTGGCAAGGGGAACGATTGTAGTAATGAATGTATAGGTAATGTAGGAGAAACCAAGATCACGAAGCATAAATACCGGAAAGAATGGAGAAGCTATGAATACCGAAAAATTAAAAGAACTGTGGAAAATTACATACTTCCCAAAATTTCCAACATTTAACCTTTGCACAAATTCTTTCAATGAAAAATAGTGCTCCTGTTTTATCTCTAAGGGTGGCTCGTACATCTTACTCAGAAAATAACACGAGATGTATCTTGAAGTCATAGCGATAAGAAATATGATGGTAAAACCTGTTAAGGACCCCTTTTTGAAGAGATGCAGAATATAACCAGCCAAAAACGCACTGATTACTGTTACAATGCCAACAAGCCTTCCACGTTTACTAAAAAATGCCCCTCTTTTTCTGCCAGGAACGAGGTTTGCCATAAGCGACCCCCAGGCAGGATTAGCAAAAGAGGCAAAGAGTAAATATAAGGTGTAGAAACAAATAAGCACATAGATTTGAGTAAATTGTGGCAGGTATGGTATGAATGCAATAGGGAGTAATATTAGCGCCTGGAAAAAAACAAAGAATACAATCATTTTTTTCCTGCTTCCAACCCGCTCGGTAATATCGGCAACCTTAAGCTGTGCCAATGAAGAAATTAATTGGGTAAAGGAACTCAACAAGCCAATTTGAAAATTGCTAGCGCCCAGAGCAACAGCAAAAGGGTTTATATAGTTATCCCCAAATCCAATTGTTGCAGCATACGCAACACCATCTTTCATGGAAAGGTTAAGGCTTTTTCTAACAGCAGTTTTTTCTTGTTGTTTGTCCACAACTATTCAGACCTAAGACCAGAACAATAGAATATCACATTTCACCACATACCTACTCAAGAGGAATTTTTTATCAATAACAACAAAATTATAATTCCAGATTTTAGATGTGTGATTCCCGAATTAATTCTAAATCTTAAGATGGGTATCCATAATCGGATTGTGGATTGATAATTACGGATTGATCAATAAAAATTGAAACTCATGAATTAAAACCACTTTTCAGTTACTTATTCTTTGTGCCTCAACGGCTAAACAGCAATAATAATTGCATATGAAAACTTTTGACTATTGCCTACGGATATAACCCGCGCATCTTTTTGGCTTCTGCTACACGGCCTATACCGAGCATTAATGCGGCAGTGCGCATATCAATGCCTTTTTTATTTGAAAGTGCTAATATCCTGTTGAATGCACCTATCATAACATCCTTCAATTTCTTTTGAATATCATCTTCACTCCAGAAATAGTACTGAATATCTTGCACCCATTCAAAATACGATACGGTTACCCCTCCGGCATTCGCAAGGATATCGGGTACAAGGAATACTTTTTTGTCCTGTAATATCTTATCAGCTTCAGGTGTTGTCGGACCATTGGCGCCTTCCACGATAATCTTGGCCTTTATCTTATCAGCATTCTTTTCGGTAATTTGCCCTTCTATAGCAGCAGGCACAATGACATCGCAATCCAGCTCGAAAAGTTCCTCGTTTGTCATAGCATCTGTATCCATCAAACCAGTGACATGCTTGTTTTCTTTAATATGATGTAAGAGATAAGGAAGAAGAATACCCTGAGGATTGTACACTCCACCACTAATATCACTCACAGCTACAATAGTACAGCCCTGATCATTTAGAAGCCTGGCAGCTACAGAACCAACATTTCCCAAACCTTGAATGGCAACACGCAAACCACGGAGGTTCTTATACAACACCCTTGCTGCCTCCATGACCATATAGGCAACTCCGCGGCCTGTGCCCTCCGCCCTTCCCAGTGAACCGCCAAGGAGTAACGGCTTGCCGGTAACAACACCCGGAATTGTGTTACCCTGCTGCATACTGTAAGTATCCATCATCCATGCCATAGTTTGCGCATTCGTATAGAGGTCGGGAGCAGGAATATCTTTATCTGGCCCTATGATTTGAACAATTTCCGTAGTAAAACGGCGTGTCATGCGCTCCAGCTCGTCTTGCGACATTTCTTCAGGATTGCATTGTACACCACCTTTCGCCCCGCCATACGGCATATGCATGAGCGCGCATTTCCATGTCATTAACATGGCAAGCGCAGAAACCTCCTTGAGGTCTACATTCGGATGATATCGAATACCACCCTTAGAAGGACCTAAGGTAATATCATGTTGCACCCGATAGCCCTTAAATACCTTCGTTTTACCATTATCCATTCTAACAGGCACCGAGACAATAAGAGAACGCTTTGGATTTCTCATGCGTTCCCTTATTCCATCTTCTATATTGAGTATCTCCGCTACGGTATCAAATTGCTTAATTGCTGTTTCATAAAGAATATCATTACTTATCATAGATGGTAACCTTTCTAACACCTCACTATTTACGTACCCTATCCAATGCAAGCAAGAATCCATAGATAATTGCCTGTGGTCTGGGTGGACAACCAGGAATATAAATATCTACAGGGATAACGTTATCAATTCCATTTTTTGTGGCATAACAATTACTAAAAATACCCCCACTGCCCGCACAGGCGCCCAAGGCAATAACCATCTTTGGTTCTGGCGTAGCATGATACGTTTTTATGAGAGCAGTTTCCAGATTTCTCGTAGGGGGGCCTGTTACCAGTAAACAATCAGCATGGCGCGGAGAAGCAACTACATCGATGCCAAATCTCTGTAAATCATGAACTGGACTGTTATATAATGCAACAAACTCCCATTCGCATCCGTTACATGAGCCTGCATCCACTTCCCTGACATGCAATGAGCGTTTGAATACAGAAAAGATCTTTTCATTAAGTTTTTTCCCAAGCGCTTCCACCGATTCTTTTGTATCAAAGCCTGCCTTCGTGAGAAGATCTTCCTTATGGGTCGCCGCTAACTCAAAACTGTTGGTAATCGCAATAGCCTTATAGGAGCACATCTCTTCACAAATTCCACAAAAAACACATTTTGCATGGGAGAGCTGCAGATACCGTTTACCATCTTGTTCTATCCAGGTATATGCGCCTGTAGGACAAACATCTACGCAGATATTGCATTGCTTGCACCGCTCATTATCTATTTCAATCCTTCCCCGAAAACGAAAAGGAGCTGGCTCTTTTTCGTATGGATAGGAAGAAGTAACTACGCCTGTCTGGAAACTTTTCTGAAATTTTGTAAACATTTTTTAGTCCAAGAAATACACTAAAAGCGAAAATTCCGAATAAAATCACGATATTTTAAAGTATTTTATCATAACATACAAAATCTCGTAGATTAACAGTCTCGTTTACAAGTCAGTACAAGAATAACATAATTCAAAACTTTTATTAATTAAAGGGAAATCCGGAACAATGTTCCCCGGAATGGTATAAGGAATTGCCGGCCAGTTACAAAAAGAGGGCGAACGCACTTTATATCTGAATAACCTATTGTCTGGGGCTGTCATAATCCAATATATATTTTCACCTCGAGGCGATTCCACATAACTTAAAGCTTGTCTGTATGGCGGAAGCTCCTTAACGGAAGTTTTTATAGAACCTTCTGACATTTTATCAAAACATTGTTCAATAATGTATATAGATTGATAAACCTCATCAACTCTTACTCTTACCCTCGCATACACATCCCCATCGTTATAAAAAACGGGGACATCAAAATCAACCTCACGATACGCAGCATAAGGATGATTAACCCGAGCATCTCTGCCTATTCCGGAAGCCCGCGCAGCAACTCCAACAACTCCAAGTCCTCTGGCAGTTTCAGCAGGAAGCCTTCCTGTGGTCTCAAGCCTGTCCATAAGAGAAGAAGATGCAAACATGATATCGGTAAGCTCTTTGAAATCTTTCTTAATATCGGTAAGCAAGGTTACAATATATTTCTTTAGATCATTATTTATATCGAATCTTACCCCACCAATAGTAATCATCCCTCTGAGGTACCGATTACCCGTTATCGTTTCATTGAGCAGCTGTAAATACTCACGAATCCTGAACCCGTGTGCGCTACCCAGATGAAAAGCTGCGCCAGCACAGATATTACCAATATCCCCTATATGGTTATAAAGCCTTTCCAATTCCAGAAGTATAGTCCTGATAAACTTGGCCCGCGGTGGTATCCCAACCCCTGCTACCTTCTCAATAGCCTGACAATAACCCGTTGCGTGAGATGCTGCACAAACACCACAAATTCTCTCCGCAAGAAACAGGGCCTTTGTATACGGCATAGTCTCAAAAATTTTCTCCGTGCCCTTATGTGTATAAAAGAGCTTTGCATCTAAATACAGGATACTATCACCCACAGCGCTAAACCGAAAATGTCCCGGTTCAATAATTCCGGCATGAATAGGGCCTACCGGTATTTCAAAGACACCTTCCCCCTCTACTCTTTTAAATGGCAGCTTAGACTCAAGATGGGGCAGGCGTGTTTGGACATCAAAATCTTTTCGTAAAGGATACGTATTATCGGGGAAGTTGCCATGTAATACCAGCGTATAGGGGTCTGGATGGCCTACAGGCTCAAGCCCGAACATGTCCTTAATCTCGCGCTCGTACCAATGAGCTGCAGGAATTTTCGGAGTAATTGATGGAAATACAGGTTCTTGCTCACTAACAGGGATGTTAACAATTAAAAATGTGTCCTCTTCCGGTAAAGAGAAAACATAGTAAATTTTAAAATATTTGTTCAGACTTCTCTCATCGTTGCAAATCATGGCTGAAAGAGATGCCTGGAATGTGCTGTTGATATAACTGCATATATCTATGAGCTTTTCTTTACTCGTGGAAATATAGATTTCATTTTCCAAAAAACTTTTTGTAATGGTAACAGTACCATAGAATCGGCTCGTTAACGTATCGAGATAATCTTGCCTGCTGGTACCCATTACACATTCCTTACAATATCATATATATTACGAAGTATTTTACTCAAAAGAGGCGGTATATACAGGCTTACTACCAATATAAAAAACAGCAAAAATGACATTGCCGCAACAGTAAATTTATTTGCCTCGCCTTGCTTAGCGGTTACCGCAGGTACACCGAAAATCATCTTAAACATATTATAGATAAAGCCAATGAAAATAAGAATAATACTTACTAAAAGTATTGCGCTGAACACTATTGATAATAAATTTCCACTTGAAAAGCCATCTGCCAGGACCATAAACTCACTCGTAAAGATATTAAATGGAGGTATGCCTGTAATAGCAAAGACCCCGATAACCAACATAACACTGGTAACAGGAATAGTTTTCATAGCCCCCATAATATTTCCCATATCCCTTGTCTTATATTTTAAGAATAAATTACCGGCACAGAAAAATAAAAGAGATTTTACTATTGCATGGTTAAAGGCATGCAACTCTGCACCATAGACACCGTACATACCTCCGAAGCCAAAACCAAGTGCAATAATACCTATATGCTCTATGCTGCTAAAAGCAAGTAAACGCTTATAATCCTTTTGTATAATAATAAAAGGTATTGACACAACAACAGAAATAAGGCCAAATACCATGAGAAGTGTACCAGAGTAAGCAGGTCCAACACACTTAGAGGTAAGTATGTGATAGCGTATAATACCATACATCGAACAATTGAGTAAAACACCTGAAAATAAAGCACTAATCGGCGAAGGCGCCTGACTATGTGCATCCGGTAACCAGGTATGCATAGGGGCCAGACCTGCCTTAGTACCATATCCAACTAATATAAAAATGAAGGCTAGTTTCATGAGATGAGGCTCGAATCCATCTGCAACCTTTAGTAAATTTGACCAGTTTAGCGCATAACCAATCTCACCAAGAGCACCTTTTGCAGAATGAAAAGTCAATATAACACCAAACAATGCCAGGGTAATTCCTACCGTACAAATGATAATATATTTCCAGGCTGCCTCTTGATGAGATTTTTTATTGTAAAAACCTACTAAAAAGGTAGTAGAAAGCGTCGTGGCTTCAATTGCTACCCACATAATTCCCAAATTATTAGTTACACACACTAATAACATGGTAAAGATAAACATATGAAAAAGGAAGTAATACCACCGTAATCTCTTTTCAGGAAACTCACCCTCACGAAGCTCTGCTTCCATGTAACCAGCTGAGTATAAAGCAGCAGCAAAACCAACAAGAGTAACAATCTGGGTACTAAGAATACTTAAAGAATCAAGATAGAAGAAACCGTGGAATCCTTCCAATGTTTGATTACTATAAATAGCGCAATTCAGTATGAGATTGTATATGAGTGTGATAAAACTACCGGCAATACTCACATATTTTGATATGCTATGCTTTGTAATGAACACGCATATACCGGCAGTTATTATCGGTACCAGTAATAGCCCTAAAATTTCCATTATTCCCTGAGCTCCCTTAGGAAATCCGTATCAATAGTATCAAACGTTTCTTTGATTCTGTACACGTATATTCCCATGATAATAACACCCACCAGGATATCAAAAAATATACCGAGTTCCACGATGAGCGGCATGCCATAAGAAGTAGATAGTGCGGCAAAAAAAAGCCCGTCCTCCATAGCAAGAAGCCCAAGTATTTGCGTAATAGCCTTCTTTCGGGTAATCATGACAAAAAACCCTACAAGCGTAATGGCAAGCGAAACAGGCAGGCAATGTCTCATAAAGACATTTTCAAATTTCAGAATCGACTGGGTGGAGTAATAGGCAATAAGAATAATGCCACAGGAAATTAACAGTGATAACGTATAGCTAATAAAAGACTCAACCTCATTTTTAATTTTAACTTTATTAATGATATAAAAAAGGAAGCCAGGAATAATAATCACCTTGAGTACTAATGAGATTCCTGTAGTAATATAAATGTGATGAATTCCTGAAAAATATGCGATAAGACCACTGACCCATGCCAAAATAAAAGAGCGAAATGCATATGCCCAGATACAATTCTTCAAACGACTCATACCAACAAGCATAATCGTTGACATAAGCATTAAAATTGCAAGAATATCAATAGTTTTAGAGTTTATGACAATTTGATGTGCCATAATAATCAACTTACCATATAGTGTGAGATAATGGCTAAAAGAGATAAAACAAACGCTGTTCCCAACAAATTTGGTATCCGGAATAGCCGAATCTTGGCAAACGACATCTCTAAAATAACAATTAAAATAGCAAAGAATCCGATTTTAACAAGATACACCGCAAAAGAAAGGATTAAGCCCGAAAAAGTTAAGCCTGGAGCTACTCCCCAGGGTAAAAAGGTATTAACCAAAATAGTTAACAAGAGCAACAACTTCATACAAGACGCCCATTCTATTAAAGCGAAATAACGTCCGGAAAACTCAAGAATCATACCCTCATGAATCATAGTCAGTTCCAGATGTGTATACGGATTATCAATAGGAATTCTGCCAGTTTCTGCGATAATGACAATAGCAAGGGCGGCAAAAGCGAGAAAGAGGGCTGGATTCAGCAGGATTATACTCGTATTAAGCATAGTACTTGTAATATTGCCTAAGTTTGTAGAACCTGCCGCTAAAGAAACAGTAAAGATTGAAAGCATCATGGCTGGCTCCGCCATAGCAGATACCATCATTTCGCGGCTTCCACCCATACCACCAAATGCGCTTCCTGTATCAAGAGAAGACAAGACCAGGAAGAATCTGCCGAGTGCAAAAAGATAAATAATAAGGATTACATCACCAGCAAAATTTACCGGCACATGAGATGAAAGGACAGGAACAAGCAACGTTATAATCAATATCGAAACAAATGTTACATAGGGGGTTGCCCTGAAAATCCACGATGCAGTCTCTGAAACTACAGCATCTTTCTGGAGTAACTTCACAAGATTGTAGTAAAGCTGAAAGATACTCGGCCCTCTTCTGCATTGCAGACGAGCCTCTATTTTATTGATAAATCCTTTTACCAGAGGTGCTAATCCAGCGATGACGACAATCTGTAACATGGGAAGTATTATATTGGAAGCTAAACTCATATCCGGTTATTGAAAAAACAGAATTAAAATCAGTAAAGTCACAAAGATATAAGCAAGATACAGATGAATATTCCCCGTATGCACCCATCTTACTCTTTCGGAACTGTTCAGCACAAAATTCGAAATCGGTGTATATAAATATTTTTCAAATATTGGCGTTATTTCACCAAGGTAAGTTACAGACTTCACAAAGTAATGAGGAACAGAATACTCAGAACTCACTTCTACTTTTGGCCTGTATAAGCTACTAAAAATAGTCTTGAAAGGCCTTGTAAAGGCCGTAGCAGTATATTCCAGCCTTGTCCCAGGAGTTATACCACATGTCCAGGTTTCATATGACTTTCTGGCAAACCCAGGCCTTATTATTGTCAATATAGCAAAGGTAACTACTAAAAGTATTATGCCTAAAACAGTAGTACTTTTCGGAGATAAACCGGTAAAATTCGTATGAATTGACTTCGTTTGCAACCAATCATAGGATGTAATAGCAGGCATAATATTTGTACCAAGAAGATGCGTGTTAACACGATTAATTATCATCATAATCTTAGCAGGGAAAATACCCATACACACACAAAGCATTGCCAGGAATCCCATGCTGACATACATAACAACCGGCACTTCTTTCGCTTTTTGCGCATGATCAGAGCGGGGCAGAGCAAGAAAGGAAACCCCAAATGCCTTGATAAAACAGGTAGCAACAAGCGCCCCCGTCAGGGCAACAACAGCGCCACAAATCATGGTTTCAATCTTAATAAGTACTGATGGAATGTTAAACCCGTTTAAAAGCGACTGAAATATAAGCCACTCACTCATAAACCCGTTTAAAGGCGGTAGAGCTGAAATAGATAAAGCGCCTACTAGGAATACCGGGGCGGTAACACGTAATCGTTTTATCAAGCCACCTAACTCCTCAATATTTCTTGTATGAGTTGAATAATAAATATTTCCGGCACAGCCAAAAAGCAGGCATTTAAATACTGCGTGATTAATCAAATGGTACAGGCCGGCAATCATTGCAAGGGATGATAAAGAAACGAAGCCGTATGATTTGAAAATCATAGCCAAACCGATTCCTATAAGAATAATGCCCATATTTTCCACACTGCTGTATGCAAGCAGCGTCTTGATGTCTCGTTCCATAAGAGCATACAGTATTCCCAGAATAGCTGAAGAGGCGCCTACAATGAGAATGATACCCCCCCACCAGGGTGGGCAAGGAGTGAGAAATTCAAAATAGAACCGCACAAAACCATAAACAGCCGTCTTAATCATAACCCCTGACATAACCATTGAGACATTACTTGGGGCGGCAGGGTGTGCCATAGGGAGCCAAAGATGCAATGGGAAAATACCCGCTTTTATTCCGAAACCAATAAGTATCAAAAAGAATACGATATTTTTATAGGTGGCAGGCACCTGCGAAGCAACATTTCTAAAATCATCAAAACCGAACGACCCTGCATAGGAAAGCATGATAAAAAAGGCTACGGCGAGTAATCCTGATCCGATATGAGCCATTACAATGTAAACAAAACCTGCCTTTCTTGCTGCCGGATTTTCATGCTCAAAAATAACCAGGAAGAATGAGACCAGCGCCATGAGCTCCCACACAATCATAAATACGAATGCATTATTTGCTGTAACAACCAGAAGCATCGACAGGAGAAAGAGATTATAGGTAAACCCAAGGAACCGGGTATCACGTTTATTAACGTACAACCTGGTATATCCCAGGGAATAAAGAGAGGCTATAAAACTAACAACCGATATGGCAAGGACAAAAAAAGAGGAAAGCGGATCCAGCAAAAAATCATAGGTAATAATAGGATGCAACAACTGAAAATCAAGATGGATACGGGAACCATGAGATAGCATAGTTATGGCTGTTGCAATACTGAAGGAGGCAGCAATGGCAGCAAACACAAGCGAAATAAAATTCCCGGCCTTTTGCCATGTATAAAAACATAAGGCAAATAAAGCGCCAACAATATACAGGATTATTGATATGATAAAGAAGTGCCCAGCCATAGTTTTTTATGCATACATAAAAATATATGAAACAGATGAGAAATTACCATTTTTATCCAAGCTATTTAAAAATAAAACATCCTAAAAGCTGTATTATTTTACTGGAATAGTTCTGTGATGCAAGCTTTTTTAAAAAGCAGATAAAGGTTATTAACTTTGAATAAAACCAGGTGATTGCCCGTGAAGAAATAGGAAATGAAAGATGCTCAGCAACGCTACCCGTACACCTGAAGCTTGCTTTATTGGAATATAAGGTATGTCACTTATAATATCGAAAAGAGGAACGAAGGGTTAAAGTAATTTTACAGATGCCCTGAATTGTGGAATTATCTATCTCCGGAATTGCCCTCAAACAGACTGCGATACTGTCCATAGCCCTCTTGTTCAATATCTTCTTTGGGAATAAACCGTAGCGCTGCTGAGTTAATACAAGAGCGGAGTCCCGTGGGTTTCTGACCATCAGGAAATACATGGCCCAAATGGGAATCGCCATACTTGCTTCTTACTTCAGTTCGCTTTGAGAATAAGAGCCAGTCATTCTTTTCCACAATATGAGCAGGCTCAAGGGGTTTGATAAAGCTTGGCCTCCGGTACCCGAATTGTATTTATCGAGTGAGCTAAAAAGTGGCTCTCCGGATACGATATCGACGTATATACCCTCCTTCTTATTGTCCCAGTATTCATTCTTGAAGGACGGTTCCGTGCCGTTCTTTTGCGTTACTTTGTATTGTAAAGGACTCAGTATCTTCCTCAACGTTGTCTCGTCAGATCTTACATATTTTTCTTTCTTCTTTATATCTGCTCTTTCCATCTCACCCTCCTCCGGCGCACCGGTTCCTGCAACCTTCTCTTCCATTTTTGATTAAGTATGCTTCTGTACCCATCGGAGATGCAGGGTATCGAGCTTGTAATGATGCAGTACCTGCGCCTTATGTTCGGGGAAGCCGAGGAAGTTGCTGAAGTAAAACAGGAACACTAGCAGTGTGTCCAATTTAATGATAAAGAATCCCTTTACGACCATATAAGGAGCAACCTGTGCAGTATAGTGGATGAGATATTCCCAGGCCAAGACAATGCCGAGACCCGGTACTCCAACAATAGCAAGACCGAGGGCAAACAACAGTAAATTCATCAGGGGAGAACGGGAGAGCTTCGCGGTATAGTTCTGATGATTCTCGTTTCCATTTGAGAAGGTATACACTGAGAGGAAGGCAAGTCCCGCAAAGACAATGGCAAAGACAACTACAGAGAGCCAGTAAAGCTGATTTGATGCGTCTATATGCTTTACCAATAGCAGTGTGTGTTCGATTCCTACCGTGGCCGCTGAGCAAGAGAGGGTTACGAAAAACATGCCCACTTTTCGGATATTATAGAAGGTTAGTACGCAGAAACCCACCGCCAGAGCCAGTAATATCTCATCTTTGATGTTGAAATATTTCCAGTTGATAATGAAAGCCGTAAAGGTATTCCCGCCGCCGTCACCAATAAGTTTTACGTTGAAAAAATTCCTATTGAGAAGGAAAATTACGATGCTAAAGACTACCCATACCGAAGCAACCATGATGGCAAAGCGGCGCGCCGCTTTCTTATCATACCGCAGGAATTTCAGGCCGAGAAACTGATCAATAAAGTCGAATGAGCGGGAGAAAAAACCAAACTCATTGATCGTGAGTGAGTAAAGCCAATTTCTTAATCCCGCGGGAAAGATAGCTTTGAGATGACGTCCGGTGCTTGTCATTCTGGGGCGCCGCGTCTCCATAGTATGGTAGAGATGAAGTAAGGACGGCGTTCGCAAGAACTCAAAAGTACGATAGATTCCGTGCGACACCACATGAATCAGGGCAAGGGTACGGAATCCGAGAAATATCTCGATATAAATAATGGCTAACTGCGTTACGGTGGCATACGCAATGGCATTCTTGGCATCGGAAACCTGCCGGCTCATATGGGTTGTAATGAAGGCAGAAAACACGCAAATGGCAATCGCAACGGCAATGGCATTTGCCGGATGTGAAATCGACCATACTTCAGGCCAATACGCCGGAAGTGACCACTTCTTAGGCCAGAAGCGCAGGAGAAGAAAAATGGGGATGTGGGTTGATAGCGAACCATAGAAAACCGCACTCGATGGTGTGGGTCCTTCCATTGCCCGCGGCAGCCAGATCCATGGGAAAATACCCGATTTGAAGAAGCATGCGATAATCAATAAGACCATCGCCCACTCGCAGCCATGTTTCTCCAGAACCGATGCCATCGTGGTCATGTCTTCGGTGTGGAAGAAGAGCAACAGCACAATCAGGGCACACATAAAGACGTCTCCGAACTCGTAAATAAACAATACCCGCATAGCATTCTTGAGCGGATTAAGACGATGCTCATAAAAAGCGATAAGAAGCACTGAAGAAAAGCCCAATAGTTCCCAACCCATGAAGAAAAAGGTAGAACCGGAACTGAGAATGATAAGCTTCATGGATAAATGAAAGATAAAATAAAGGGAAAAGAATTTATGATAATACGCGTCCCGGTGAAGATAGAAGAGAGAAAAGTGGCCGATGATCGCAATGATTATTGTCGTGAAGGCCAAAAAGGTAAACGTAAGAACGTTCCAATGCACAATGAATGGCCAGCCAAGAAAGCAAAAAGATTCGACCTGCACGGTAATCTCACGAAATCCAAGGAAATACAAGGCAATTGCAACGTGAATAAAATCACTGACGTTTCCCCATCGGACCAGTTTACGAACCATGTACTCTTCACGTTCTTGCTTACTGGTAAAATACTGGATGTTTACAAAAAATATCTTGGCAATCGGGAACAGTATGAAATAATGCACAAGATAGATAATTAAAGAGTTTTCCACCGTATACTCCTAGGTAATTTTACCAAACAAAAGATGATCTTGTTCGAGGAAAAATCGCGGATCGCTGCCCTTGTATTCGGGCACATCTACCATGTCTTCGAATGGCACAAACCGGCCCCCTACCCCGCCTTTCCACAAAAAGAGTTTTTCCTGATCCTGATCATGAACCGCGAGGGTAATCCAATTGTGCTTTACCAAACACTGAAAGTGTCCGGGCTGGTTGGTATATCCGAAGGCCTCGCCGAGGATAGTTTCCATCGTCCCGACCTTACAGCAAACGAGCAGAATCAATCGGGTGGGTTCGTGGACCTCGACCATTTGCCATGGCAATCCCAATTGCAGATCGCTGGTGTAGCCGTTCATCACACCCAACAGGGAGGTAACGTTGTGAGGCAATTTAGTACCGCAGCCGTAATGCTCGTTGTCAATAAAGCTGAAATAGTATTCAAGGCTAATCCCCGCACATACCGGTCCAACTGCACCGAGGACAGCTCTCAGGAACTTCCCTTCTGGATCCACATTATAATTATAGGAAACCAAAAACGCGCGTCTGTCTAAAAAAAGGTTTCGCGTTAGATACCTCGGACCTACGATGGCAATTGCATTGGTGCAGTGGCCGTATTCAGGTCTCGGCTGGGTAAGATCCATTGCACGGCCACGGGCATAATCGGCGAATGCCTTTTCTGACTGGTCTGTCTTGACCTCATCAAAGCGTCTGCAGCGTTCTTTAGCATCCAGCGCCGCCGCACGGCGAATGGTGTCGATATACTTTTGCAGGCGCGGCTCAATGGGGTCAGGAAGGTCGAAAAGAATTACCTCATCACTGCAGGTATTGTGATATCCGCCGATGAACAGAGTTGAATCAGGGATAATTATACCATTTTCTGCCAGCCCTGCGCGGACTTCAGGTTCATTGCAAATGGTTGCAAAGAGACGCCCGTTAGGCGCGCCTCGCCCCCCTGCGCACGCTCCACAATCATGGGCGGCTTCGTGAGGATTATTGAGACTACTCGATCCGTGGCCCAGGAAGAACATATAGGAAGAAAAGTTGTCTGATAACCCACTGCCTTTGAGTATCGCCGTGGCGCGGGCGATCCGGCCTTGCAGATCCCACCCTTTTTCATTCTCCTGGTTTTCTTTCCTGTAAACCAATCGTGTCTTAGGTTCGTGGGCTGCCAAAGAGCGTCTCAGCTTGGAACTGTACTTCGGCGAAAGAACATCCAGGGTATACGGGAAGAGATTCAAAATACCGCTGAAAATCGTGTGGGCAAAGCTTCCGAAAAGGGTCTTGGATGCTTGCGTAACCGCCCACTGTATTTCACCATAGAGCTGCAGTTTTTTGGGCATCGCATCTTCGGGTTTCACTGCCTCTTCGTAGACTTGCACTGATGGCGTCACCATAGGATGAGGACACATCTTGCGGTAATGTTTCTCCGGTGCGCCCTTAAATCTCATATCAAGGGCAAAATGCCCCGCCGCTCCCAGTGTTTCGGCTCCCGGGTCGATTTGTTCCAGATGGCGACGGAAGGATTCCTCACGATCGTCGATGCAGCAAAAGACTTGATAACTCGGAAGCTCGTATTTCGGCTTTTCCTCGATAGCGCACTGCCGATATGCCGAGAGGAATTGATTGTAGAGGGTATCCTCGTAAGCGCGCTGCCAAATCTCCTGACGATTTTCTTCGGTAAATTGGGTAAACTCTTGGGGAAATTCGGCATCGTTTTTGATACCTAAAGCACTCACGACAGAGGCAATAAAATAGGGATTATACAAGGGTTCAGATTTACAGACCGGAATCTTCAAGTCTCGTAGGTCGCATATGGATTCGATAGCCGCAAGTTCGAGGATGAGAATAACGGGGATGGCCTCTTTAAAAACTGCCTTGATATCCTGGCTCGGAATCCATTCCGGCATTTTTTCCAGAGATTTAATGGTTCCTGTCCACCCTTTACAGCGATACAGGGTGCGGAACATATAGTCTTCCATGTGATTCTCGGGGATAGCCAAACGTTGAAACAGAAGTACGATAGCCTCGTCGTACCGGTACCTTTTCATCCCGGTAACGATTCGTTTCAGGGTCTTGAGAAATTTTGTGCTGAAGAAACTGCTTTTCGAGTAAATTTCACAAAAGCACTGCCACATCCCCTTCTCCCGGTTCGGCATGGGCCAATAGGCCAGGCCGAAGTCGAAATAGGATGATAAAAACCTAAAGAGAACCGGCTGTATCAACTCGTCGATGTCCCGGTTGTGGATGATTTGAATCGCCTCTTTGTAATAACCCGGGCGTTGATACGCAGTGTTATTTACAAACTGCAGAATTCTCGCATCCGGCGCCGGGCGAACATGAGGCTTCTCCGTCATGAGATTAAACAGAAGGTCCGGTTGAATAGCAAGCTTATGATGTTCGATATATTCTTTGATCTTCTTTTGAAGAACGTCTGCCGTAATACGTCCCCGTTCAAACGCCAGGAGAAACTCTTCTTCGGACATAAACGCTTTGGCGCCATAAGTACGCCCCGCCTGTTTAACGCCTTCGAAGAAATCGTATGTTTCAAAGTGGTGAATGGTATTGTGGTGAACGAAGAACGGGAGTGGGCCTTGGTCAGGCATTAAATGTTTTGCATGTTCGATAGCGTGCTCAATCTTATCAGACATCATTTCCATTAATTAAGAGAAAAAATACCCAGATTCATTAAATGAGTTTTTAACTGATGATAAGATGGTAAAAGCACACCAAATATCGCAAAGCCCTTTGTTTTCTGTGATACAGGAAGTAAGTGCCCTAGTGAAAAAAATATAATACCTAAATAAGAGGTAATTGTCATTATCTTTTACAGGAAAGCTATTATAAAAAATACCTATTAAAATAAAAAAAATTATACCAAAAGCCTAAACTCTTTCCATAATTGGTTGTTAAAAAAAATTGCTTTACTAGCATTAAATATTTAAGCAAAAATGGAAAGAAATAGCAAGATTTTTATATCTTTTAGTAAATTAAACACATAAGGAAAAGGGGAAATAATGACATGAAAATATGTGAGATATTAAGAGCCTATTCGGAAGTCCGAAGCGCCATTGCGCCATTTCATGCGACAAAGGAGCAAGGAATCTCTTTGTGCACACAGATCCAAAAGTTCCGCACGCCACTTTCTCGGAAAGGACAATCCCTGTTTTTGGATAGGCTCTTAATATACTTGGGACGAGAAGGTTAATTAACAAACTTTTATATTAAGGCAACTCCAATGTTTCTTCGTTTAAAATAATCTTTTTTTCATAATAGCTTAAGAGAAAAAGACTCAAAAGACTTGTCTTATCATAGTTCAACTGCATCATTTTTCATAAACAAGAAACTTCTTTGCCAGCATACAAGGATGGTAAGACATCTTTGCCCTTCTCAAGCCTTCGATACCCCAATCTTCGCCTGCATTGATATATTCCACATCAGAAAAATCACTGGCACAGAATTGCTGGTAGATAACTTGCGGCATACCGTGAAAATTATTATTGGTTTTCTCTATGAGAATAGAAGCGGTATGCGTTGAGATTTTTTCACCCAGGGTAACGCCCTCAATTCGGCCATCTATATCAATAATTGCTCCTGTTAACCCTAATTCTTCTGAAAAAATAGTCGCACATTTTGCAGCCTCTGCCTCATGAATAAGGCCGTACTGATAATGAATTTCATGATGATTCAGGAGGTTTACCCCCTGAACCTTTTCCGCCTTCCACTGATCTATCATAAGGAGGGCGCCTGCAATATGTTTAGAGCTGAATTTTTCAAAGGAGGTGAAGTAATGCTTTTTAAAGAAGTTTATCTCGTTTCTCTTCTTTTCGTATTTTCTACCGGCAAGTTTTATGAGGTCGGATGTTTTGTAGATGTAGTCTGAATAGCTTTCAACAATACGGTATGAACTCGTGTCAAAAAAACTCAAGAAATCTTCATAAACATAATTAACATAAGATTCGAAGCCACTGCAATCGTTGATTTCCCGCATTATTGAAAAGCATTCATTTAAGGTGTTTTGAATGTTGTTTTTCCCTAACGGAGGAAGCATCATGCACATACCTTTGGATGTTACTCCAAAGAGACAAAGATTATCATTAATAAGCTTCCATAGTAACTCCAGCGAACCCTTCCATATAAAATTGTTTGCAAAAGAATAATCACATAAATTTACATTTTCCTGAATTACGTATTTATCAAAAAGTTTTTTATCCTCAATTTTTAATCGATTTAAACCATAACACTTACATTTTTCTTCGACACTAATATTACGTTTTGGCGTCTCTACTAATAGATTAACATCTATAAGTTGTAAAATAGTTTCTCTCCTGCTGTGGTATTGCACCTTACTCGGCCCCACGACGGAGGCTCGAGATCAAGTGCAAACCATTGTAAAATAATGGCAAATATCCCCTGCGGATATCTGAACCAATAATTATTAATTCTTACAAAGACAATCTCTGTCTTTACATACTGAATTTTTCTCATTACATTTTTTCCATATAGACTGCCTTAAATAATTTAAATTATCTGAATTATACAAGCTACCAATAGATTTTCAAGTATTAATTATCATACCGTTTATAGAAAAGATTTTCCCTAAATCACAGATATTCAAGGATTATTAAAATGCTTGACAAACTAGCGCTGTCTGCTAAAATACCTTTTCCATATCTTCATTGTGTATCTTATGTGCTTTCGTGAGGTATAATTAGCTCCTAAGTAGAGGCAAAGGAAATCAACTATGGCTATTAAAATTGGTATAAATGGTTTTGGAAGGATCGGAAGAAATGTCTTTCGTGCGATTGCTAAACGCGGAGGCATAGATGTTTTGGCTATTAATGATCTTGCCGACTCGAAGTCATTGGCATTGTTATTAAAATATGATTCAGTACACGGCAGGTTTGATGGAAATATCACAGCAAAAGAAAGATCGCTGGTAGTAAATGGTAAAGAGGTTGCGCTATTCATGGAAAAAGATCCTTCCCGGTTACCGTGGAAATCACTTGGAGTCGATATTGTAATTGAGTCGACTGGTTTATTTACCTCACGCGCTGATTGCGCAAAGCATCTGGATGCAGGTGCAAAAAAAGTCATACTTTCGGCTCCCGCAAAAGATAAAATTGATGCGACAATTGTTATAGGTGTTAACACGAATGATCTTAAGTCAGAACATAAAATTGTATCGAATGCCTCATGCACCACAAACTGCCTGGCGCCGTTAGCAAAGGTATTACACGATAATTTTGGCATTGAAAAAGGGCTTATGACAACGATTCATGCCTATACAAACGATCAGCGTATCAGTGATCTTATCCATAAAGATATCAGAAGGGCAAGGGCAGCCGCATTAAATATTATTCCAACTACCACAGGAGCAGCTAAGGCCATTGGGGAGGTAATTCCATCGCTAAAAGGGAAGCTAGATGGTCTGTCTATGCGCGTACCGGTTGCTAACGGTTCTGTGACAGATTTAGTTGCAACCGTGTCGAAGGATGTCACGATAGAGTCCGTCAATGCCGCTATGAGGAGAGCTGCGGAAACCGAACTGAAGGGTATTTTAGAGTACTGCGATGATCCTATTGTATCCTCAGATATTATCGGAAATATGCACTCGAGCATATTTGATTCGGCCTTAACATATGTCATTGATAAACGCATGGTAAAGGTAGTATCCTGGTATGATAATGAATGGGGATTCTCAAACCGTATGGTAGATCTCACCGTGTTAATCGCTAATCTATAAACACAAATCTTTTTTAAACTAATTTCATTGATTATGGATAAATTATTTATAAAAGACCTTGATGTGCACAAAAAGAAAGTCATGGTTCGAACGGATTATAACGTACCGTTAGACGAGGAAGGGAAAATTACTGATGATACCAGGATTAGAGCGACCCTGCCGACTATTGACTTTTTGCTCGATGAGAAAGCAAAGGTGATCATTGCCTCTCATTTGGGTAGGCCCGATGGTAAAGTAAATCCTAAATACAGCCTGAAGCCTGTTGCCAGGCGTTTACAACGCTTTCTGGACGAAAAAGTAAAGGTAATTATGGCAGAGGATTGCATCGGGCCCAAGGTGAAAAAACAGATTGAAGAGATGAACTACGGCGATGTACTTGTATTGGAAAATTTAAGGTTTCATTCTGGTGAAGAAAAAAATGATCCTGCATTTGCAAAAGCGTTAGCCAGTTTATGTGATGTATTTATACAGGATGCTTTTGGAAATTGCCACAGAGAGCACGCATCAATGGTCGGCATCGATAGTTTTATACCATCAGCGGCAGGATTTTTACTGAAGAAAGAGATAGATTATCTTGAGAAGTCTGTTAATCAACCCATGCGGCCCGTTGTTGCTCTATTAGGAGGAGCAAAGGTTTCTGATAAGATAAAGATTATTGAAAACCTTTCTAAAAAAATGGATAAAATCCTCATCGGCGGGGCAATGGCATTTACTTTCCTCAAGGCGCAAGGTTTCGGTATCGGGAAATCCTTAGTCGAGGATAGCATGCTTGATGTAGTAAAAAACCTGATGGATATATCCAGGAGAAACGGAACGAAACTCTATTTACCCGTTGATTTTGTTGTAGCAGAAAAGTTTGACGGCCGGGCAGAAACAAAGGTTGTTCCTTATCAGGAAATTCCTGAAAGGTGGATCGCGTTGGATATTGGTCCGGCTACTACAAAACTATTTTATGAAGCGCTTCAGGATGCAAAAACGATTGTGTGGAATGGACCTATGGGCGCATTCGAGATTGATGCTTTTAGCCGGGGAACTTATGCCATGATAGATGCAGTAACAAGTTCTCATGCCTCAACAATCGTAGGGGGCGGCGATACTGATATGGCATTTCATAAAGCCGGGAAAACACATGAAGTATCATTTGTCTCTACAGGTGGTGGAGCATTTCTAAAATTATTAGAAGGAAGCGAATTGCCCGGTGTTGCATCATTATCACCTAAGAAGAAAGCGTAAAAGAATATGCAACCAAAAATTAAAATATCGGCATCTATTCTGGCTGCTAATGCGGTGCGCCTGGAAGATGAAATCAAAAAGGTGGAAAAGGCTGGCGTTGATCTCATCCATATAGATGTTATGGATGGCCATTTTGTTCCAAACATTACGATGGGAACATTTATTGTAGAAGGAGTAAAACGTATTGCCAAAGTACCTTTAGACATCCATCTGATGATTGAATATCCTGAACGTTATATAGCCGCATTTGCGGAAGTTGCCGGAAAGAATGATTTAATAACATTTCACATTGAAGCTACAAAAAAACCAAAAGAGGTTATTTCATTAATTAAGAATGCAGGATTAAAAGCTGGTATATCGCTGAATCCAAGCACATCAACCGATTCGGTAGAAAACTTTCTGGATATAGTTGATATGGTGCTTGTTATGTCAGTAAATCCTGGTTTTGCCGGACAAAAATTCATATCGGATGTTTTGCTTAAGATTGCAAGACTACGCTCTATTTCTCCGGATGAAATGGATATAGAAATAGATGGTGGTATTACAACAGAAACAATTTCTCAGGCAGTCCAACAGGGAGCAAATGTAATTGTTGCAGCATCTGCAATTTTTAAAACAGATAACCCAGGCAATGCAGTTAAAACTCTCCGGCAAATAGCAGAACAAACGCCAAGAAAGAAATATAGTTTATCTAAAAAATAACTTGTTTTTTTATTAAAAAATTATAAACTATTTGAGTCTTTTTATTTATTGCAAATTGATATATATAAGAATAAACTTCAATTATTAAGAAGTTTTAAAAATATTTGATAAGCATTACTGATGCTCAGCAGTTTTCTGGAATACACAGACAATTTACAAACAAAGAAATAGCGTTACATGGTCTTTTTTAGAAAAAAAAAGGATATGCCCGATGGTTTATGGACCCGGTGCGATGGTTGTAAGGGCATGGTATATAGAAAAACCGCTGAAGAAAAAATGTTTGTTTGCCCTGAATGCAATTATCATTTTCGGATATCAGGTAAAGACAGACTAAGATTACTGCTTGACGAAAACAGTTTCGAAGAAATGTGGGGTAATATGCTGCCCTGCGATCCGTTAAATTTTCAGGACAGGATAACCTATCCGGAAAGAATCACCTCGGAACAGAAAAAAACAGGATTAAAAGAAGCGATAATTGCAGGAAAAGGACAGATCCATGGCAAAGAGGTAATGATCGGAGTCACAGATCATGGTTTCATCATGGGAAGCATGGGTTCTGTGGTTGGAGAAAAGATTAGCCGCCTTGCAGAAAAGGCTATGGAATTGAAATTACCTCTGGTAATTATTTCAGGATCAGGAGGTGGAGCCCGGATGCAGGAAGGGGTTTTCTCCTTAATGCAAATGGCAAAGACAAGCGCTGCTATCGCCCGGTTTAAAGAGGCAGGCGGTCTTTATATATCGGTTTTAACAGACCCATCTTTAGGCGGTGTAATGGCGAGTTTTGCCTCCCTCGCAGATATTACCATATCAGAACCAAAGGCATTAATAGGTTTTGCAGGTCCCAGAGTCATAAAGGAAACCATAAAGCGTTCTCTTCCAAAAGGTTTTCAGACTGCTGAATTCCTGTTAGAACATGGTTTTTTAGACCTGATTACCCATCGCCAGAATATGAAAAAAGAATTATCGAGATTAATTGGCTATTTACAATAAAATAAAAGTTCCCCTGTAGCTCAATGGTAGAGTAGCCGGCTGTTAACCGGTTGGTTGTAGGTTCGAATCCTACCGGGGGAGCCAACTTGTATGAGAAAGCCCTTCAGCAATAAAAGTGAAGGGCTTTCTGTATGTAGGATAAAGACTTACGTCATTAAGGACATAGTTCGAAGCTATAAATTTTAATATTTTAGATTTATCTTCATAATTCGTTCTAACATATTGTGAATAAAGGTCTTTAGAAAGTTCTAAGGTTCTATAGCTGTATTCATTAACGTTAGAATTTATTATTTGCACGCTAGCCATCTGTGATTTAATTTCGATAAGCTGCCTTTTATATTCTTCCTCTTTAGCCTTAAAAACGTCTTCGTTAATCTCACCATCAAACTTAGAATCATAAAGCTTACTCAAACGGTTATTTATCTTATCACATTGATTTTTAAGCACATTATATCGGCGACCTTGCAGTTCTAGATTATCTTTACGATACCCCTTTAAACCCTCCATTAGCCATTCAGCAATCTCATCGTTTAGAGTAATTCTTTTTATCGGCTCCTCAAACATTTCAGCTAGTCTTTCTTCTCTAATATACTCAGATCCAGGATGTCGGCCTTTGGAAAAAGTACGGTGGTAATATTTATATTTATTTTTCTTTTCTTCGCCTAGAAATTTACAACTGCATACTCCACATTTTATCAAATTATTAAAATAAAATACTTTTCCGCTTTTATGCGGATGAAATTTACCCGTTAAAATATTTTGTACTTTATCAAAGATTTTTTTGGTAGTAAAGGAGGATGGCTTCCTTGATACAGTTTTCTTTTCCATTTCCCTTTATTCTTTATTCTATAAAAGACATTACGCTCAGAAGAAGGTTTAATACTGATTTTTGCCTCAAACTATCATCGGTCTCTAAAATACAGCATTCTTTAAATTTCTATTGGTGTGATATAGCAGTGATAAGCGGATACATTAATATAAGAAAATTTGTTTTTTTCCCAAAAGCTTTATTTATTTTGAAATTATAATAAGTTCACCAATCCTTACGCATCCACAATAAAGCTTTTGTGAAAATAAAATAATTTTTAATTGTCATTTACAATTATATGTGTTATAAAACGCTCCTCTTGTTTTAAAAAATTTTTCATTTTGGGAATCGTCCTAACTATATCATTAAGAGCGCAATGAGTTTCAAGTGAGACCATTTGACAGAACCTCGCTCTTTATCATTGTAATTTCTTAATAAGAAATTCGTAACTACTAGTATAGAGTTTCATTAAAATATAGACAGTAGAAAGTATATAAGCTATAATTCTTGTCAAAAACTTCAAAAGGAGAAGTCATGGCAAGAAAAACAAAGCGAGCCCCTCTCATGCCTAAGGATGAAGAGTTGCAAGAACTGAACAGAATTTCCCGAACCCGTACAGCGCCCGTGCAAGAGATACAAAGGGCAAAGATTTTATTATCATATCATGAGAATCCGGTTATATCAGAAGTATCCAGAAAAGTTGGAGTTGTTCGTGATACGGTATACAAGTGCATCGACAAGGCGCTGGGAATGGGAGTGAAAAGCGCCTTGAAGGATTTCTACCATAGACCCAAAGAGCCAACCATAACCATGGAGGCAAAAGTATGGCTTGTGAACATAGCATGTAGTAAACCAAAAGATTTTGGGATGGCAGCGGAGCTCTGGACACAAAAAGCACTTGCAGAGTATGCTCGCAAGCATGCTCGAGAAGCCGGGCATCCATCGCTCAGAAGGGCAGGAAAAGCCACGGTAAATCGGATACTCAGAAATCAGACATTGCAACCCCACAAGGTGAAATACTATCTTGAAAAACGTGACCCTGCGTTTGCATCAAAAATGAAAGAGGTTCTGGTGGTTTACCAAGAGGTCCATCTGCAAAATACTTCTCAGCATAAGGATGACAAAGAACCATTGTACACGATTTGTATTGATGAAAAGCCAGGTGTGCAAGCTCTTGCAAATGTTGCCCCCGACCTTCCGCCTCAGCCCAATCAGTATTCTCAAATTGCAAGAGACCATGAATACAAACGGCTGGGGACTGCATCAATTTTAGCCGGTATAGACTTGCACGATGGTCATGTGTTTGCTCAAGTTCAACGCCGTCACAGAAGCAGGGAATTCATTGAGCTGTTGAAGGAAATAGATGCATACTATCCTGCTGATGCTCAAATTCGAATAATTCTGGACAATCATTCTTCCCATATTTCCCAGGAAACGCGGGCATATCTGGCAACACGGCCAGGACGGTTCATATATGTTCACACGCCAAAGCACGGGTCGTGGCTTAACTTGGCCGAAACCTTATTTTAGCAAAATGGCACGCACTTTTCTTCGTCATATAAGAGTGTCATCATGGGAAGAACTGAAAAAAAGAATAATGCCAGGCGTCCAAGAGATCAATGAGCAACCCGTGGTACACCGATGGCGTAACTTTGAATTTTTAATGAATTAATTGTCTACATTTTAATGAAACGTTATAC